>JAEORV010000212.1 GCA_016840695.1 Promethearchaeota archaeon | reverse complement strand
TGATTAAATATTTAAAATTGTAAACAATAAAAAAAATAAAGAGAAAAGAAAAAAGTGAATAAAATGGGTTCATTAATAGAATATTTTAAGAAAAAAACGGCAACCTCAGTTTTAGAGAAAGCAATTAAACACGCGCAAAAGGTACAAGAATGCGTGATTAAATTAGATGATGGTTTGGAGATTCTTTTTAAAGAAAAAGATCCAGATAAATCTCACGATATTTTTCATAAAGTTGATCTTCTGGAAGGCGAAGCTGATACAATTCGAAGAGAAATACTGAACGATATTTCTCGTGGAGAATTAAATCCATCTGTAAGAATTGACTTATCACATTTAATTAAAAGATTAGATGACGTGGCAAATTGTGCTACTGGAGTTGCTCGTAGAATAGCAACAGTTCCAATAATATTTTGGGAACAAAGCAGTGAAGAAACTATAAAACTATTTGGAGAAATGATGAAAACAACCGTTAACTGCGTCGAATACTTAGACAAGATCGTTATTGATTTGTTAGGGGAGCGACAAGAAGTTGAAAATTACGCAAAAAAAATTAACTTGCTTGAACATGAAGTAGACCTGCTCAATATTAATCTGAGAAGAAGTTTACAGCAAACAGATTATGATCTGAATAGTTTCACGGTCTTTACAGTTGGAAATACTATCGATATAATGGAAGGAATATCTGATTCAATTGAAATAGTTGCTGATTACATAATGCAATTATTGCGAAGTGCCAATGTCCTCTAAATCAGTTAACAATATTAGTTAAGTTTCATTTATTTTCAATGTGAAGGTTGAAGTTTAATTGATTTTCATTGAAATTTAGGGTAATTAACAAGAATTAATTTAAATCAGATTCAAATGCGAATAATCTTACATTAATAAAAAAAATAAAAAAGATAATTAGAATAAATTAAGTAAAGAATAGAAAAAATGAGAGAAAAATGGTTCATAAATTTATTCACCCCGTTGAGACTCGTTATAGGACAGAAATAGCTGATTTGTTTACTGAAGAGAAAAAATTAGAAAACTGGATGAAGGTAGAAGCTGTCTTAGCTCAAGTTCACGCGAAATTGGGTAACATCCCCAAGGATGCTGCTGTAGAAATAAGCAAAAAAGCAAATATAGAAGATGTAAAAATAGAAAGAGTAAAGGAAATTGATAATGAGATACATCACGATTTAATGGCAATGGTCAAGGGATTAGCCGAGCAGTGCGATGGAGATGCTGGAAAATACATTCATTTAGGAGCAACTAGTTATGACATTGAGGATACGGCGATTGCTTTATTGCTAAGAGAAGCTCTTGAGTTCATTCAAAACTCGTTAAAAAGTTTATTAAAAGAATTAACGAGATTGATGATAGAGAAAAAAGAACTCGTGTGTATTGGCCGAACCCATGGACAACACGCCATTCCAACAACTTATGGCATGCGCTTTGGTGTATGGGCGTATGAAATTGATAGGCATTTAGTGAGAATTTCTGAAGTGTTAAAGAGAATTTCTTACGGTAAAATGTCAGGTGCTGTTGGGACAATGGCAAGTTTTAGTGGAAAGGGGATTCAGATTCAAGAAGCTGTCATGAAAGACCTTGACTTGAATCCAGTTATTATCGCAAATCAAGTCGTTCAAAGGGATAGGCATGCCGAAGTAATTTTATTAACGGCTTTAATCGGACAGACTCTGGCAAAGATAGCGCGAGAAAACAGGATCTTACAAAGAAACGAGATTGGTGAGATGTTCGAGCCATTTAAAAAGAAGCAGGTAGGAAGTTCTACAATGCCTCATAAGAGAAATCCTCACAAATCTGAAAGAATTTGCAGTTTAGCAAGAATAGTCAAGTCTAATGTCATTCCAGCGTTAGACAACATAGTTCTGGAAGACGAAAGGGATTTAACCAATTCAGCTTCGGAAAGGGTGATATTTGCTGAGAACTTCATATTTTTGGATTTCATGATTAAAGAATTGACGAATAACCTCAAGGGAGTAGAATTCAATGAAAAAAACATCGAGAGAAACTTAAATCTCACGAAAGGTGCTTGTTTGGCAGAAAAAGTAATGGTTGAGTTAGTTAATAGGGGAATAGGAAGACAGGAAGGACACGAGATATTGAGGCAAGCTGCCATTACGGCAAGAAATGACGATAAATTCATGAAGGATATATTAATTGAACAAGAAAAAATAAAAGATAAATTTTCAAGAGAAGAATTAGACGAATTATTTGATCCTCACAAGTATATTGGAGAAGCCATAAAACAGGTTGATAATTTAGCTAAAACTCTTAAAAAAAAATATGATTTGTAAGAAAATGGCAGGAAAAGATAACAATATCTATTCGCAACTGGGAGTATCTTCGAAAAAAGAAGAGGTTCATGATGCCATTAAATCACTTGATAAAGGATTGTTTCCAGGAGCTTTTTGTAAGATAGTCGAAGATGCTGCAGGGAGACACGATTATTGTTCGATCTTTCACGCGGATGGAGCAGGTACAAAATCAAGCCTAGCTTATATGTACTACAAAGAAACGGGCGATTTAACCGTATTTAAAGGCGTCGTAAGGGATGCTATAGTAATGAATATAGACGACATGTTATGCGTGGGAGCAACAGGAGATTTTTTCCTGTCTAACAACCTCGGTCGGAATGGAAAGAGGATTTCAGGAGAAATTATATCAACTATAATCGGCGAATATGATGCTTACTGCAAGAAACTATCCTCGTTGGGATTAAATGTCGTGATGTGTGGAGGAGAAACTGCAGATGTTGGAGACCTCATTAAAACGCTCATCTTGGATGCGTCTGTGTTCACGACAATGAAGAGAGAAGATGTTATAGACGCAAGTAATATAAAAAAGAACGACGTGATTGTTGGACTCGCAAGTAATGGAAAAGCTTCATACGAAGAGGAATATAATAGTGGGATTGGGAGTAATGGATTAACTCTTGCGAGACATGGCACAATCTCTCATGAGTATTTCAAGAAATATCCCGAATGTTATGATAACAGCCTAGATGAAAAAATAATATTCTTTGGAAAGAACAAGCTTATCGATCCAATAAATGAAATTGGACTTACAGTTGGTAAAGCATTGTTATCGCCTACAAGAACTTTCTCCCCCGTCTTGGTTGAAGTGTTAAAGTCCTATAGAAGAGAGATAAATGGAATAATTCACGACACGGGAGGGGGACAGACCAAGATTTTAAATTATGGAAAAGGAATAAGATATGTCAAGAACAATCTCTTTCAAGTTCCAAAAATCTTCGAAATTATTCAACGATCTTCCGAAACTCAATGGAAAGAGATGTTTCAAGTGTTTAACATGGGCCATCGAATGGAAATTATATGCAAAGAGCACACAGCAAAGGAGATTATAAAAATCGCTAAGAAATATAATATTGAATCTAAAATCATCGGACAATGCGAAAAAGCTCATTCAAAAAGCGGGAATGAACTTGAAATATTATCCGAACACGGAAGATTTAATTATAATTAAGGAGAGCCTTTAAATGCTTGAATTATTTGATGTCATATGCATTGGAGCGGCATTAGTCGACATGGTAGCGAAAGTCGAGCGACATCCCCTTGAGGACGACGAAGTTTTCGTATCAGAATTAACGCTATTATCTGGAGGGGCAGCAGCCAACACTGCTTATGCATGTGCTAAATTAGGCTTAAACACCGCATTTATAGGAAAATTAGGGCCTCACGACGAATTTGGAGGAAAAATCATAGAAGACTTTAAAGAAGTCTCGCTGAACACTTCCTTGATAAAATATTCCAATAAATATGGAACGGGATCAGCCTATGTAGCTTTAAATCCCAAGGGAGATAGACGAATTTATGCTCACAGCGGGGCAGCAAATTATCTTTCAAAAGAGGACATTGTACCTGCTGAGGTAAAGCGAACTAAGGCGATCTTTCTTAGTAGCTTAAAAAATACTGATCCTTTTATAAAAGCCGCTAATATTGGGAAAGAGCAAGGAATACCAGTAATTTTAAATCCAGGAATGTTAATAATTGACCAAGGTCTGGAAAACATAAAACAATTACTTGAAAGTATTGATATATTAATATTATCTCAACGAGAGTATGTCACACTTTTACACTTAAAAAATCTAAAATTAGATGAAAAACTCCTGTTAAAGGCTTCAAATACTCTTTTAAGCCTAGGTATCAAGGTGCTGGTTGTAACAATGGGAGAAAATGGAGCATTCCTCACCAATGGTGTCGATTCAGCGATGATCCCGCCAAGAAAAGTGAAAGAAGTTACTGACACTACGGGAGCGGGAGATGCTTTTTCTGCAGGTTTCATTTACAAGTTCGTGCATCAATTAAATCATAATTTCGAGGATTTTAAGGATGATGTATTATATGGTAATTTAGTTGCCGCTAAATGTATTCAAAAGCTTGGTGCCAGAAATGGAATTCCTTCTGAAAAAGAATTTTTGATTCTTACTGAAGAAAAATAAATAAAAGATTTTTAATAATGAGAATTAATTATTGTTTTATTAATTAAAACACTTTTCTAAGATTCTTTATCATGGTGTCAGCAACCAGCCCTAAGCGGAAGTTGATTGAAAAGAGATTGTATTTTTTTGTTGATGTAGTGATAGTATTTCTTGGAGTTGGCTTAATACTAATGGTTGTTAATTTTTCTATATACCAGTCAATTACGAATGAAAATGCCACAATCCTTGGACCAATATATTATCTCGTTAAAGCAGTTGTGCTTCT
>JAEORV010000211.1 GCA_016840695.1 Promethearchaeota archaeon | reverse complement strand
TATAATCAAGTATTTAGACTCAAATTATAAAATATATCCATTGTATAAACGAAGGTGTTGGTAAATGTCAGGTGTATTATCACCAGAAATAAGCGAGAAAATCAACAAAAATGTTGAAAAAGTCTTTGAAAAAATGATCCAGAAAGCGTCTAAGGGTGAATCTCTGGAAGAACTAATCAAAACTTTATTGGTTGAAAAGGTCATGAATGTTATGGGTGCTCTTGTAAACCGTCCCGTCATGAAAAAGGTTGCCAAAAAAGCTGTAAAGAAAGCTGTTGATAACGTTTGGGAAACGAATAGAGATACATTGATGGAAAAGGTTGGGAAATTATAACTATCAAATCTCGAATGTACATTGTTTGAAAAAATTGAAAAATAATGTATTACTGTAAAAGTAATGGAACAAAAAAGCCCTCTGGATCAAAAATGGCGATTTTATCAAGGTGACGCTGAAAACGCCTTTCAAGCTGATTTTAACGATGACAAATGGGAAGAAATTTTCTTGCCACACACGTGGAACGCTTTTGACGTCCAATCGGGTGGAGGTTCGAGAAAAGATTTATTAGAAAGTAGTAAATCTGCTTATTTACGCGGCGTTGGATGGTATCGAACTGTTTTAGCCATCCCATCCAAGGAAGACAAGAGATTTTTCGTTTTCTTTGAAGCGGCAGGAAGCGTTGCTCATGTCTATTTAAATGGAACATATCTTGGACCACATCTTGGTGCATTTTCTGCGTTCTGCTATGAGATCACCCCCCACGTGAAATTTGGTGAAGATAATGTACTCGCCGTGAAAGTTGATAATTCCTGGAGGGAAGATTTGCCTCCTTTAGGTGGAGATTTTCCTGTGATGGGTGGTTTGTATCGCCTCGTTCATATAATCGAGAAAGAAAGAACTTGTATCACGCCACTTGACCATGCTTCACCGGGTATCTATCTGAAACAAGTTAATGTGACGAATGAGTTAGCAGAAGTCGAAGTAACAACAAAAATATCAAATATGGACAAAAAATTATCGACTTTAACAATTAAAACTTCTATCCTTGATGCTAATGGTACCGAGGTTAAAGTTTTAGAAAATGAAGTGGAAGCACGATTTAACCAGACAACTGATATTGTTCAAAATTTAACTATTGAAAAACCACATTTATGGAACGGTCGTATGGATCCTTATTTGTACGAAACAAAAGTAGAACTTTTGGATAGAGGAAAAATATTAGACACGGTAATTCAACCTCTCGGCTTGCGATATTATCATATAGACCCAGAGAAAGGATTTTTCCTCAATGGAAAACATTATAAAATTAAAGGTGTCTGCAGGCATCAAGACCGCTTTAATAAAGGATGGGCTCTCAGCTACGAAGACCAAGAAGAAGATCTTTCCTTGATGATGGAAATGGGCGTAAATGGTGTTAGGCTGGCCCATTATCAACACTCCGATTATTTTCATAGCATTTGCGATAAAAACGGAATCCTCGTGTGGGCAGAACTTGCAATCGTGAACAAAGTTAACTTTGAAAAGCCATTTCTCGAAAATAGTAAGTCAATGCTCACCGATTTAATCCGTCAAAATTACAACCACCCTTCAATATTCACATGGAGTTTAGCTAATGAGATTGGATTGTTTCAAAGGAAGAGCCCAGTACCCGTTATGGAAAAATTAAACGATCTCGCCCACGAAGAAGATCCGACAAGACCTACAATACTTGCAGCAATTTCTGTAGCATTGTTCAGGAAAGAACTACACAATCTTACTGATATTATAGGGTGGAACCATTACGCAGGATGGTATTATTTTCAAAAAAATCCAAGTGCCTTAGGGAAGCACATGAAAAGATTTAACAAAGTTGGTAACTACAGGGGACTCTGCATGAGCGAATATGGAGCGGGGGCGAGCATTCACCACCACATGCAGAACATGACGCACGAGGATAAAGTAAAAACTACAGGTAATTTCCATCCCGAAGAAAAGCAAAACCTTGTACATGAGGCAAATTATAAGGAAATTAAAGCAGCACCGTTCGTATGGGGGTCTTTTCTTTGGAACATGTTCGATTTTGCCGTAGCCGCTAGAAACGAGGGAGATACTCCAGGGAGGAACGATAAAGGGCTCGTCACGTACGATCGAAAGGTGAAAAAAGACGCTTATTTCTTCTACAAAGCAAATTGGACAGAAGAACCAATGGTCTACATCACAAGCCATCGCCATCTTGAACGAATCGATCCTAACACGGAAATTAAGGTCTATTCCAATTGTGATGAAGTTGAACTCAAAGTTAATGGAAATTCGATCGGCACAATGACAAAAGAGGAACTTTGCATGTTTAGATGGCCTAACTACGAGTTATCTGAAGGTGAAAATAAAATAGAAGTTGTCGGAATCCGTGGCAGTAAGAAAACTACCGACTCTTGCGTTTGGAAACTCATAAAAGGATAACCACGACTCCAATAACCGTAAGCACCACTCCTAGAAATCCTTCTTTTGATATTTTTTCTTTATTTATCCAATATGTTAAAGGCAATGAAAATAGAGGACTGGCACTTGCTAATAATGACATGACGTTAGCTCCTGCTGTACGCGCTGCTTCAGTGTATAAAAACGCCCCGATTGATGTGCCAATTATAGAAGCCCCCAATAAAATGGACCATATTTTTAAAGATTTCTTTTGATTAGGAGGATGGTTTATGTTATTATTAGAGTTGTTCTCGCGCCATACCATTAATGTTAAAACAAATAGAGCAAAAGGGAATCGAATTACATTGGCAATTATGGAACTCACGCCCTCAGTAAGAAGAATTTGATTGATCTGGTTAGTTGCGTGATCAATAATTACAAGTCCTACTGCCCACCCTAACGAAGCTATAAAGCCGAAGATTATCGCCTTGAAAGATGTTGTTGAAAGCGTTTTCCTTACATGTTCTTTTAATGAGAGATGGTTCTTATCCTCAGCAGAAAAGCCATTTTCCTCCGCTTTTATCTTGTATCTACCGATGATCGTGATTCCTGCTCCAATTAAAATTAAAGATAAAATCATGTTCAGCTCAAAGGGGCGATTAAGAAAAATTAAGGAAAGTATGAAGGTAAATAATGGAAACGTCATTGACAACGCAAGAGCTAACGTTGTTCCAAGTTCTTTTTGGGCGTTAAAATAAGCGGTATCCCCAATAACTTGACCAAAAAGAAAACTAACGAATAAGATTATCCATAGCTCAAAAGGGAGTAGAAATATGTCGAAAAAAGCACCAATAATAAGCGCTAAGATTATAAACGTAAGTGTTCCAATAGCAGTTCTAAAAAAATTAATGTAGGTGGGACTCGCTTTGTGTTCTACCTTTCGAAATAGCACATTCGATCCAACGAAAGTGAGAACGGCAAAAATCGCAAATAATTCCCCAATCATTATTGTTTACTCGTGTTTGATTATTAATTTGAATAATGCTTCAAAGATCTTCTTTTTTTATCCTTTTTACTACGGTAAAAAATAATACAACAATTCCGATAATTGAAAACACCAAAAAGGGATTCAATTCTACAATTAATCCAATAAATGGGAAAGCGATAGACATTAGAAAACTCCCAAACATATTAACAGTGCTAAGCACTGTGGCTCTATTTTCCGATTCAATCTGCCTGTTAATCCCGTTTACAAAAATCAGGTTCTCGAGTTTCCAAATCCTCTAATTAATAAGAGCAAGAGAATGCCTAAAAATGGGAATGTAGCGAACCCTAATAAGATAAAGGAAAGTCCAATTATGGTATCTACCGCAATCAAGAACCGTAATTTATTCTTTACGCGCTTCAACATCCAAGGGATAAGAATAGTGAATCCCATATTTACGATGTTCATTGCTGCCGCTACAAAACCAAACCACAAAATAGGTATGTTAACTTCCCCCAAGTATACTTGATAAGTCCAAAATAGAAAAAATGTTAAATAACTAATTATTATCCTTTCAAAGCATAACCTTTTCAACACGCTATTTTTCTTTAATTCTCGAAATCCAACCCTTATAATAGTCAAATAATGCTGTGCTTGTTTCTCCCCTTCAATCTTCGGTTCTTTTAAAGTCAAGGAAACGAGAAAGGCGCCTAGGTAAATAAGCCCCAGACAAGTCATCGTAAATTGCAACGATATATATTGTGCAATAATAGATCCTAAAGGCGCTGAAATTGTCAAAGCTATTAATTTTATTGTTTGATTCCTTCCTAATATCGTTGGAAGCTTCTTCTCTTGATCCATGGTTTTCAGCGTGTTAAACAAGAACGCTTCTTCAGTTCCAGAAAAGAGAGCAATACTGAACGCCCAAAAAGTTTCCCCTACAAAGAATAAGAAGAAAATGGGTGCAGCACTGTAAAAGAACGCAGCACAAGCGACCGAAAGAGCAGATAACATTAACGCAATGTTTCTCCCTATTCGGTCAGCAATCGCTCCGGAAGGGATTTCAAGGATAAAGATTACGAACATGAAATAACTCTGCAATATCATTATTTCAAAGAAGGAGAGCCCCCCCCAATCCATCATATAGGGGATGTAAACCCCTCGAACCGTATGGATTCCCATGATGAAATATAACATGTAAAACTTGTAGATATTTTGCTTGTACTTGCTCGAAGGAACGGTAGAATCCATCTCTACTCAATTTATTTTTTATGTAGTTTTGAAAATATTAGGCTGATTATATTTTTAATTACATCACCCATTTGAAACTATAATTTTTTAAAAATAAGGATAAATTAGAGAAAAAAAATTAA
>JAEORV010000210.1 GCA_016840695.1 Promethearchaeota archaeon | reverse complement strand
ATATACGGAGCAGGATTTACATCTTACTTTTTTGTAAGAGTGATATGTATAAATGATAATTATCATGATATTTCTAATCACATATCTATTACAAAGTTGAAAATAATAATGGTGATAGTATTTTAAAAAAAAATATATCGCTCCTATTATAATATCTGCTGCAACAATTATAGTTCTATTTATAATGGCATTGACGATCCAAATGATTGGGTCATAGTTTTTAATGAGATGTATATTCCAACAACTTCAATTCCAGCAGGAAATATTATAATGATTAGTTTAATTGGAATAATTTCAGTTATCGTTATTGCAAAACGATTAAAGCTCAAGAATCGACTTTGATTTATTCTAAGCACATAGAATATTATATAAACCTATAAATATTAATCAAATATCTATTCTATTAAAAGAAAATAAAATGATATTGAGAAATATAGGACGTTAGGAAATGTATGATGCAATTATCATTGGAGCTGGAGTAGGTGGGCTGACATGTGCTTCAAAATTAGCTTCAAGTGGAAAAAAGGTACTTGTCTTAGAGAAAATTTTTTTTATTGGAGGGAGTAGCTGCATTTTTAAAAGAGGAGATTTTATATTTCCAATGGGCCCCTTATCTTTTTCTCATCCTTCATTGGTTCAGCGAATGCTGAAAGAAGTAGGCGTTCAGGAAGAAATTAAATTTAAAAGAAGTCATTTTCAGCTCATTTCTCCAGAATTAGATATCATATATTCTCAAGAATGGTCAGAGTTTGAAAATCAATTAAAGAAATTATTTCCTAAGGAGAGTAAAGGAATTTTAGCTTTTTTTAACGAATTTAACATGGTAATTTCAGCAATTCAGGATGTTAACGAATGGCATCCTGATTTCATGGTTGGAGAGAAAAGGAAACAAGCGGAAAAAACACTTCATAAACATGAAAGAGATTACCAGATCATTAAAAAATATTCTGAGATTCCTATAAAAACATTACTTGATAAATACTTAGTGAATGCAAGTTTAAAAAACCTTTTAGGTTCCCTAGGATCACATCAACCTATCATGAATGTTGTTCATTTAGCTTTTTTATGGAACGTCATGTCACATCAAGGTATTTGGTTTCCATCATGTGCAATTAACGGAATTAACGAATTGTTGGCAGAGAACATCGTTTCCCATGGTGGAATAATTAAGCGTAAAACGGAAGTTAAAGAAATTTTAATCGAGAATAACAAAGCTGTAGGTGTAAGAACAACAGATAAGAAAACTTATAAAGCTAAATGGATCATTTCAAACGCAGATTATAAGCAAGTATTTTTACAACTAATTGATGCTAAACACGTTCCAGATTCTCACTTAAATAAGGTAAAAAACACTCGCTATACTAATTCCGAATTATGCGTGTATTTAGGAATCGATCCAAACAAAATAGATTTTAGCAAAATGCGAGCAGATCATTTATTCTATAGGTCTAATTTAGACAGAGATACTAGTAAAAATAAAAATATCACTGATTTTTCAAAAAAAGAAATTGAAATATGTTTATGGTCTAATAAATCAGAGAATTTTGCTCCTGAAGGATATAAGAGCATCTTGCTTAGAGTTTCGATGCCCTATAAATATTTTGAAAAATGGAGGATAAGTGATTTTAAGAGAAGGGAGGGATATTACGAACATAAACAGGAACTTGTTGAAAGACTAATTGGAACTGCTGAAGAAATACTTCCAGGTCTTTCGTCCTCGATTGTAATGAAAGAGGCGGCCACACCATTGACATATCGAGATTTTATATGCAGAACTCAAGGATCGGTTGCAGGGTGGACACGAGATATACAAAAAATCCGCATAAAATCTAAGTTATTATCTGAAAAACCCTTCGATAATTTATTTCTTGTGGGAATCTACTCCGTGCTTGAACCTTTTCTTGGAGGATATCCCGTATCAATATATACTGGGTGTCTCGCGGCAGATTTAATCTTAGAGAGGGACTCATGAATTCTTTTTTGTCTGTAAAGCTTTAACATTTTTCTTGGAGATCCTACTTAAATCAAACTGCGTATTTAACTTACACGATTTATTATAGGCTTGGAGTATTGGTATATAAAAATGAGAAAGAAATGAAAAGTAAAATAAAATAAGTAAAAAAATTATAAAAATCTATACATTAAAAGCTAAAACTGATGTTTTTTAACAAGTCCTTGTACCTCGAACGCAAGGTCACTTCCGTGACGCTGATTATCCTCGAAATCTCCTTCTGGCTCACTTTCTTGTTCTTGAGCTTGGCTACCAAGTAAATGGCGCCCGCACAGAGCCCTTTTGGATCCTTTCCGCAGATCGAAGTCTTGTCGATAAAGTTTTGCAACATTTTAATTGCTTCGTTTTCGACCTCGATATCCAGCCCTAAATCCGCACAATACCTCGGAATGAGCGCAATAGGATCAACATGCTGCGATTTCAAGTTTAACTCCCTGACCAAAATTTTGTAGCACTTCTTCACGATGTTCGCGTTGATGGATGCCTCGTCCAATATTTCTTGAAGCGTAATTGGTACCTTTTCTTCCTTGCACACGAAATATGAACACGCAGCAACCATTCCGTTTATGGATCGACCTCTCAAAAGTTTTCGCTTGAAAACTTCCTTGTAAAGTCGAATTGCCGCTTTCTTCACGCGCTCTGGAAAGTTTAAGTTGCCACCAATTCGTTTTAATTCAGTAATGGCAATTAACATGTTTCGCTTCTCCCAGGTCAAGTGCGTGTTCCATTTTGCCGCACGCCTGAGGTCAGGATTCTTGATTTTTGTCCTATCGATGATGGTACTCAAACCGATGTCGGGCATCAAGATCGAAATTGGACAGCCAGTTCGCTCTTTTTTATCTTTTTCTTGCTTGGTATATGCTCGTATTCCACTATGTGAGATATCTAACCCTTTTTCTCCCACGACCAACCCGCAAAGCTTGCATACAGTCTCTCCCCTTTCTTGAACAGATATCGTGTGTCCCCCGCATTCTGGGCACATGTTAGTAATAGTTTCTAATTCAACAACCATACTTTTTTTCCCCTATTCCCTGTGATCTTTTGTGTGTAATTACCAATTCTTTTTTTTGGTGTTTTAAAAATTTTGTGCTTTTTGTTATCACAGAAGTTTTTTTTTACACACAATCAATATGAATAATAAATAGATATTTTCATATATAAATCTTTTTGTTGTAAAAGATTTACTAAAATATTCATTTTAGTAAACAAAACATTGATCCTATCATCGCATAACATTATTTTTTAACACGAAAAGTAACGAAATAAGTAAAAACAAGCTCTATTAACAATTTAATATCATCACAATAGAATGTGTTTTAGAAGCTATTATTCGGAGAAATTGAAACTAATGTAGTTTTTCATTTAAAAATTTTTGCCCTTTATTTTTTACACACAAAATATTTTATAAATTAATGTAATCAAATTCTTTTTTTTTATTATAAAAAGTTTCTATCTGAATAAGTTTAAATTCAAATTCTATTATTATTTGTTTGTAAAATTTTGTGGGTATAAAAATAGTCGTCTACAAAAAATTTACTATAGACTCGATAATAATTTACATAATATATCCCAATACAATAAAGTTTCAGGAGGATCTTGGCCAAATGAAGCGTGAAGACAAGAAATCGGAAGATATGAACGATAATTTTAAGAAAGACGAGGCCATGCTCAAATACGAAAAAGAAACCGGCAAGTATGCCGTGTGGCGGGGGATAGTCACCGAAGGATATAAAAAATGGAAAAAAGGAGAAAAAGTATATAATCGAGATAAAGAACGAATCTCCTTATACGTGTCAGAAGAAACTAAAAACGAATGGCAGGAGTTTATCAAAAATAGTAGTTATTCAACGATTTCCAAATTAATACGCGAAAGTGTTAAGGTGTTTATTGAAGAGAATCCTTTGAATAACTCTGGAATTAATACTTTAAACTCGCAGACTATCTCTAACATTTCTCACGCTTTAAAGGAACCATTAACAACAATAAAAGGATATTCCCAGCTTCTTCTAGAGAATTATAGGGAAAATTTAAACGAAAACATCTTGGATACAATTAGAAACATTTTCGATCAAAGTATTCTCCTTGAAAGCAAGATAATTGGTTTTTTGGATGATATCCAAGTAGAAAGTCCAAAGTACGATATTTTGCTCATTGAAGACGATCTTGCTACCATTCGATTGATTAAGAGTTATTTCGAAAGCAAGGGATATATGTGCAAGGGAGTCGTGAGTGGTTCAAAAGGAATCGAAGAATTAAGAAATTCTATACCAAAACTCATTCTATTGGACATAATTTTACCCGATTTAAGCGGGTACGACATCTGTAAAACTATCAAATCCGATAAGGAATACAAGACAATTCCCGTATTTTTCTTGACTGCAATTGCAGGTTCTGAGGTTGAGAAAAACCTCGAAGAAACCGGTGCGGATGGCTACATTCTCAAACCGTTTAATTTTTCAGACTTTGAAGTCATCTTTGACATCATTGACAAGAAAGGATAAGAGTAAAATGTCTATTGTTTTTTAATAGCTTTCAAATATTTCAACACCAGTATTAATTTTTCATCAATGTTCATTATACTCACGCGTGATATACCTTTATTAATCACGATACAGAATAATATTTAGGTAAAAAAAAATCAAAAAAATGACAATTTTTATAAAAAACTAAAAATATAATTTAATGGTTAAAACTGTAAATATTTGAAATAATAAATTTAACACAATTCTAACAATATAAAACATTTAAACACGCAAAGTG
>JAEORV010000209.1 GCA_016840695.1 Promethearchaeota archaeon | reverse complement strand
TAATATTAATAACTATTATGATCATGGTAAATAGTAGTACTTATCGCTTAGTAATGGGTATATTAGTTGGTGTAGGTTTAAGCTTCTTTAGCGTTTATTTCTATAACATGATGGATTTGATCAGTCAAATTCAATCCTATACTCAAACAAATATTGTTAAAGCCGTTGCTATAGCAATAGGTTCGAATTTTCGATTTGATTTTGTGTCAGTTTGGACGGGGACGCCTACAACTCTCGGCTTTTTTATCCCGCAATTAATCGTATGGATCGTCTTAGGTTATTTTAGTGGTACAATCGCTAAAGGTGCAAAAAGGGGGATTATGGCAAGTTTTCTCGTGATCGTTATCGTATTTGTAATTTGGCTTTTGTTGAGCATATTCTCACAGGTGGATTTAATGGCTATCTTTTCAGGTAGTCAATTGATTTTCACATTAGGAGGGTTCTTGGTCTCATTGGCAGGAGGTTTGGCAGGAGGGATTGCAGGAGGCTATATTTCAGGTCCTTATGAGGGGATCTAATACACTTCCTGATGCAAAGTAGGCTTATAAACACTCTTTCTTTGATGTCAGTAATGGATATAAACCACAGTTGATTTGGAGTTAATCTTATTTATTTCTTATAGCTTAGAAAAATGCCTATATCAAAAATATCAATGATATGATCGAGAATTATAACAAAATTTCAGATATGAAAGAAATTAAAACCTTTTCAACAAGAAATATAAAGATAATGTTATTAATGGGAATGTCTTTATTTATGGTAATGTGTGTTTCCCTATTTATTTTATTGATAATTAATCTATGAAGATGAATTTAAAAAAAAAATACAATGGTTATATAAATGAACCAAGAAGAAAAAAGGAATTTTATAAAAAAGACAGAATCTCTTGTAAAGCCTCAAGATGTCACAGCCATTAGTTTTTTGAGCAGTTTCAGTAAAGCTCTTCCTAAAAAAACACAGTATAAATTAACGCAGAGCGGCAAGAAAAGAATTCCTTATATGGGATTCATAGTAGATCCCATTTGTTTATTTCTATCTTTTAAGATAACAAATACTTCAGCAGCGCAAGAGATGCTCCCTGATGGATTTGAACTAGCAGAAGCCTCATTTTTTAAGAAAGATGCAGAGTTACCCATGGCAATTACGAGCGTATTTACCGCTCGAACTTCAGGATTTATTGGTATGCGAGCCGAGTTTTATATTATTGCTCGCAATAAAGAAACCGGGCTGTTATCTTGGATTATCTGTGATTATGAAACCAATACTAACAGTTATGACCCAAAGAATGGATTTTGTGGTTATACTTGTGATCCAGCCGTGTATACAACCACCCTTTTTGGTGAGTTACTGGTTGATCTTAAGAATCGCAGTAACAATAAAGAATTCATTGCATCGGTTGACTTAAAAAACGGTGATTCAAGGGAATTGGATGAAGCTCTCTGGATTGAAGGAAATCTTTGTGTTGATTATGGCGGAGAGATAAAAAGTGATTTATCAGAGCCTTTCAGCCTGCTTTTTGACCCAGATATGATGAAAGAAGCGGTAAACATACCTGTAGAACACGTTTCAATCAAGGCAAACTCCTATCTGGATAATATTATTGATTCTTTTAAGCCAGTAAACGCTGCTATCTTTCCTTATAGTCAGCACTTCGTTATTAAGCAAGACCTGAAAAAGTATGAGGTTAAAAATCGAAAGGAATTAGATCTTCAATTACAATCTTTCCTTAGCAGAACTGGATTAAAGAGCATGTCAGGTGATGATTTAAAGAAACCCATATATAGAATGGTCTTAATTTCTTACCTAGTACTTTTCAGTATAATTATACTTTTACTAATTTTCTAATAAGACTCTATCTATAAGTTTGGGTAAAATCCTCATTTTTTATTTTTAATTAAAATCACGATAACCACCACTCTTGTTGATATTTCGAAGATTTTTTTCAGATGCGTACATAATTATAATACTATGTTTTTTGTTTTTTGTTTTTCTATTTGTTTTTCGGATCAATATGCTTATTCTTCATTAAGAACTGTGGAATGTTAATAATATAAAAAATATACAAAAAATACAAAATAGGCTTATAAACACTCTTTCTTTGACTTATTGATATAGCTAAAACTTAATTTATTTCTTAATTTTTAAAACATAATGGAAATAGAAGATGACATATTACCTGATCGGGATTTTGCTATCGAATTAATGAAAAAACTCAAGCTTCCCGTCTCAATAAGATTTCATTCGCTTCAAGTTGCCAAAAAAGCCTTGGAGATCGCAAACAATATCACGAAAGTCAAGTTAGACAAGAATTTAATAGAGATGGGAGCATTATTACACGATATTGGGCGGACAAAAACACACGGATTCAAGCACGCTCTAATCGGTGGTAAAATCTTGAGAGAGAGGGGTTTTCCAGGTAAACTTGCACGAATATGCGAAACTCACATACTAGGAGGCTTGGATGAGGAGGACGCTGTTAAGGTAGGATTACCAAAAAAAGACTACCTTCCGATAAGCATAGAAGAAAAAATCGTTTGTTTGGCAGATAAATACATGACGGGACGTTTTGAAGTTTCCATCGAAGAGAGATTTGATAAGTGGTTTTTAAAATACGGTAAAACTAAAATCTTGTTGAAAGCGAAAGAGAGAATTGAGAAGATTCAACAGGAAATAGAATCTTTGATGTAATCATTTCAGTTATATAATTTTTTCTTTAACTGATTTAAAATACCGCCTTCTTTCAATATATTTGTTAAGAATTCCGGAATTTTTACGAAATTGACTTTTTTCTTCTTTGTAAGATTAACAATCTCTCCCCTTTGTAGGGAGATTTCTATTTGATCTTCGTTAGAAAACATTTTATCATCCCAATCTAATGTTATTCCCGGGATTCCCTTATTTATCAAATTTCTGAAATAGATTCTAGCAAATGATTTTGCAATTATAGCTTTAATACCGAGAATTTTAAATACATTAACAGCTTCTTCTCGAGAACTTCCTGTACCAAAATTTTCGCCAGCAATGATGATGTTTCCCTTCTTAATATTGTTGACGAAATTAGCGTCTACAAATTCAAGAGTGAATTTGGCCATTTCTTTAGGATCTCTCATGGTCAGAGTGTGAGACGGAACGATATCGTCGGTGTTAATGTCGTCTCCTAAAATGTAAGCAAATCCTTCAATTTGTTCCACGATTCATAACACCTCCCGAGGATCAGTTATTTTTCCATGCAACGCAGACGCGGCAACAGTAGCAGGTGATGCCAAGTATACTTTTGAACTTGGTGCGCCCATTCTACCAACAAAATTCCTATTAGTTGAACTCACACAAGTTTCTTCTTCTCCAAGAACGCCTAAGTGCCCTCCTATACATGCACCACAAGTAGAATGGGTAAAAACTGCTCCCGCCTTGATGAAGATTTCGATTAATCCTTTATTTAACGCTTGTTCATAGATTTCCTGAGATGCAGGAGTTATAATTAACCTTGTCTTAGGATTTACCGTTTTACCTTTTAATATCTTGGCCGCAATTTGGAGGTCTTCCATCCTTCCATTTGTACAGCTTCCCAGAAAGGCTTGATCAATTTCTATACCTTCAACATTTTTAATGCTATCAAGATTTCCGGGACTAGAAGGTTTTGCTACCACAGGCTCGAGTTCTGATAAGTCATATTCCATGGTTTTCTCGTAAATTGCTTCTTTATCTGGCATTACTATCTGATATGGTTCTTTCGTTCGATGTTCTAACCACTTTTCAAGAGTTTTATCCGGTAAAAAGACTCCAAATTTCGCACCTGCTTCAACGACCATATTCGACACGGTCATTCGACTGTCAATTGAAAGACAATCTGCTCCGTGAAACTCAAGTGATTTATAAATTGCACCTTTAGTGGTAAGGTCTCCAATTAATTTAAGGACAAGGTCTTTAGACATCACGCCCTTGCTTAGCTCTCCTGATAAACTAATTTTAAACGATTCGGGTACTTTGAACCATAAATTGCCAGTTGCAAAGACAACTGAGACGTCAGTTGCACCTATTCCCGTAGAAAGACAATTAAAGGCACCATATGTGGTTGTATGACTGTCAGATCCAACAATTAACATTCCAGGTCTTGCAAAGCCCATTTCTGGTAAAACTTGATGGCAAATTCCCTTATTAATTCCCATATCGTGGATGAAATTATATTTTTTAGCAAATTCACGGCAATCTTGATGCATTTGAGCAGCATTAATGGTTGGTGCGGGTATCCAATGGTCTAATATGAAAAATATCTTTTCAGGGTCCCAAACTCGATCAAGCCCTAGCTTTTCGTATTCCACATGAATCCGCCCTCCCAATTGTTCGTGAACCATGATAAGATCAATACGACACTCAATGAATTGACCAGGCGCGAGTTCTTTCATTCCAGGAGCGTGTTTTAAAAGAATTTTTTCAGCAACAGTGTGATACAATTTTAACCATCCTTTCTTCTTTTATTGTTTTTCTTTGAAATCTTTTTCTAACATCAAGATTGCCTTACGCGCAATAATGCAGGCTTCCAACAATATTTGCGGATCAACTTTATCTGGTGTATCAACTTTGTTATGCGTAAATTTCGCAGCTGCTCTTGTCGTAATATCTATGGCATCGTAACCCCTCAAATGAAAAGGCACGGAATCTAAATGCGCTCCGGTGGATAAGTGAAATCCGCGAAATTCTTGATTTTCTTCTTTAGCTGCTTCAGTCATATATTTTCCAAGTACTGGAGAGATTGTTTTTCGAGGTAAAACACC
>JAEORV010000208.1 GCA_016840695.1 Promethearchaeota archaeon | reverse complement strand
TGGGAATTCGATATCAGCCTTGTCAATCTCATCAATTAAGAGAACCACTTGATCGTCAGATAAAAATGCTTCTCCTAACGGGCCATATTCAATGTAATCATGAATGTTATCTACATCTCTATCTTCGCATCCAAACCTGCTATCGTTAAGCCTTTGAATGGTGTCGTACATATAACATCCATCGATAGCTTCCGTTGTAGATTTTACATTCCAGATCAAAAGTTTCTTTCCTAATGACTCTGCTATTGCGTGAGCTAACATGGTCTTACCCGTACCAGGTTCACCCTTCACGATTAACGGTCGTCCTAACGCAATTGACACGTTTACTATATTCCTGAGTTGAGGATCCGCAATATATCGTACTTTATCTGTATTAATGCTTCCCTGAAATTGATTAAAATTTGAATTACTCATAATTTAATAGAATTCTTTTAGTGTTATAAAATTAATGACAATACTTTTTAAAGATAGATAGTAATAATAACACTATTAACTATCAATAGTGAAAATAATGATACTAAATTTGAAAGAAAAATGTCTTGCTTCAAAAAAAAGAGAATTTTTTTATGGGGCAAAAATTAATAAAGCCATCCAAGATGTATATTTAGGATTATATTTTTTAGAACCAGGGGAATCAAAAAGAAAAGTCGGTCCAGGAAAAGGACACGAAGAAATCCTATTCTTAACTGCAGGCCAAATTCAAGTTTCTGTAAACGATGACAGTATCAAATTAAACGAAGGCGAAGTCTATTTCATTCCCGATGGTTCAAAAGCGTTATTAAAGAACTTAACAAAAAAAAGATGCCAATTTGTTATTGCTGGTGGGCATACTAAACGCCATTCTCATTAAATATTTATTTGCAGTTTTTTTTATGGTCTACATAACAGGCATCGCAAAAATATTCCTTACAATGCTTGCAAACAGCTGCACAAATATCACAGACGGTATTACCGCATTCTGCACACGCATAAAGAATCTCGTCAATATTTTCTCCACAATTATCACATAACATCATTTCATCAACCATTATAACACCCTTAACTATTTAATGTAGTAAAATTATAATTTAAAAAAAAATAATTATTAACTGCTTATTATTTAGTCTCTCTGACCAAGTATGGTCACAGAGCAGACGGCGAAAGCACCGCCTAAATTATGAGCTAATCCAATTTTAGCATCTGGTACTTGCCTTCCCTCGGCTCTTCCTTGTAATTGCTTAGTAACTTCAGTAATCATCCTGCATCCTGTTGAACCTATAGGATGCCCGAATGATTTTAATCCTCCTGATGGATTTACGGCAGTTTCTCCATCCCAATTAAATGTACCGTTTTTTAATTCCTCAGGTGCTTTTCCACGATCGCAAAATTGTAAATCTTGACAGTTTAAAAGCTCTGTAATGGTAAAACAATCGTGGACTTCGGCTAGATCTATTTCTTTGCGAGGGCTAGTAATTTCTGCTTCTTTATATGCCATCTCCCTTGCTTTAATTGTTGCTGGAAATTGTGTAAAATCGTAGGATGGCCAATACCATGGTGCCATTGTGTATACTGATATTGCGTTAGATTTTACTAATATATAATCGTCTGCATGAGCATAGCTTTCAGCCAATTCTGGTCTTGTAATTATTAGGGCAGCAGCACCATCACTCATTGCGCAACAATCAAACCTTCCAAGAGGATCGGCAATCATTGGTGCTTTCATTGCCTGGTCACTAGTAATCGGACGTCTGAAATGAGCTTTTGGATGATACTGGCCGTTGTCGTGGTTTTTAACTGCCACACGCGCTAAATCCTCCTTTGTCCAGCCAAATTCGCTGAAACATCTTGTCGCTGCCATAGAAAACATTGCAGGTGCAGAAGGCATGGGAAATACTGGATGACCAAATATTCTAAATCCGGGCAGTCCACTACCGCCTTCATCCATTAGTTTTTCAACGCCACAAGCTAAAGCTACATCGTAAGCGCCAGAAGCCACGCCAAAACAAGCATTGCGGAAAGCATCCATGCCCGAAGCACAATAATTCTCCGTTCTTGTAATTGGCTTTCCGTCTAAACGCAGGGCATCCTCAAGCGTACATCCTGCTAGGCCTGTAAAATAATAAAATACACCTAACCACGCAGCATCTATATCGTCTCTAGTAACTCCAGCGTCTTTAAAAGCTCCTTCAGTTGCTTCTACTAATAATTCATATTGATTTTTGTCAAATCGTTCTCCGTACTTACACATGTCGGCTCCAATAATAGCAACCTGATCTTTAATACCATTTCTCGTCATAGTTTTTCAACCTCCATTAATTTCTCCCCCTCTCTGGGCGACATTTCCAATAATAATTGTGGAATTCAGCTCCTTCGTGCATTTTTCTAAAGGTCAATTCTACTCGCATTCCAATTTTCACATTCTCTTCGGGTTTCTCTATCTCCGTCATGTCTAATAAGACTCTCCCTCCACCATCCAAATCTATGACACACCTAGGAATCGGAGTTTCGTAGTAACTACCCCCTATCAAATGATCTAGTGTATATGTAAATATGGTTCCTTTTAATTGAAGTTTCACTTTTTCAAATTGTTCAATTGCCTTGCATTCAAAACACGAAGTAATCATACAAGGATATTGAATTGCTCCACATTTCTTACATTTATTCCCATACATCTGGTATATAGAATCAGTTTCACGCCACATTATTACCGAGGAACTCTTTCGAGTATACCTATCTTTTTCAAGGAGCTTCTTGTTATCGATAAAAACATTGTAATTTGAAAGAGGGGTCATTTTTTTCTGATATCCAAGTGCTACATGATTTTTACTTAGCTCTCGAACCAACTTTTTATCTTGTATTTGCATTAAAAACGCATCTGCTCCATCTCCAAAACCTGCTAAAATTATTTTAGCGTCTGGTTTTGGTCGTTTTATAGCTGATATTAAAAGCATTAACGGCATTGCTGTGCCAAGATCGCCAATTTGAAAAAACATTCCATTTTGAGCTACTCCTTGAGGGAATTTCATTAATTTAGAAACTCTTGCGTGAAGGCGTGGATTACTATAATTATATGCAGCGTGTCCAACGGTCCCCGGTTCAACATTATTTCGTTTTAAAATTTCAGAAATGACAGTAGTAAGAGAAGTTACATAGAATTGGGCATCCATTTTTGGTTCAAAAGTTCGAATAAATTTATCAGTTCCACTCCTTTTCCAAGGTCCAGTAACATTCGCAGAAATTGAATAATAATCTTCTATTGAAATCGGTAAAGTTTCTTCCTCGGCAATAAGAAGAGCCGCAGCACCATCAGCATAGCCATATTCCCACATTGTTGATGGTTCAGGAATTCTTGTATCCGCAGCAATAATTAATAAACTATTCACATCTTTATTTGCTTTAATTGTATCAACTGCACGTGCAATAGCTGTAGTACCGGCTTTTAAAGAATCTGTAAAGTCAACTGTAATTATATTATCTCTTAAATCCAATACTGTAGCGATTAGAGAGGCTGAATCCTTTTCTGTGTATACAGGTGTCGTGGAGGCAAAAAATACTCCGTCAATGCTCTTTGGATCTATTCCATTTAAACAATCCAAACCTGCTTCTACTCCCATAGTTATAGTGTCTTCGTCGATGTTTGCAATTGCCTTATTACCTGGAACGATAGGAAAATCCCAGGCTTTCCCAATTAATTCGCGTGGCAATAAGAATTTTGGTAAATACGCTCCATAGGCTTTAATTCCAATCATTTTAAGTTTTCAACTCTTTATCTAATTATTTTTTATTATTTAAAAATTATTAATTATGTAATTCTTCAGTTGTTTAAGTTAAAAATGTTTCTTTAATTTTCAAATAGATTTCCATTAAGACACCATGCTTCTTAGAAGAAAGCAATTTGAGACAGTATAATGAGAAAGGAAAAATAGTAAATATTATTTTTTATTGAATTTCTTTTCTAAAACTATTAAAAGAGGATTAAATCCTATCTGACAAAATACATCTATTAATTTACTACTCACATCATAACCTAAATTAATTCGCACGGATTCGCAGCCCCATGATTCGAGTACTTGAATTGCTCTTTCAGCTAAAAATCTACCAACGCGTTTTCCAATATATTTTTCTTTTGTAGCAAAATTATCCATGTAGCCAATGTAATTACCAATAGCATCTTTTTTTGCCTCAATTACCCCCATTGAAACAATCTCTCCAGTCGATTTCAGTTCTGCAACTAAAGTAATTCGTTTTAAATTGACCTTAAATTGTCTTAGCCCTGAAGACTCTTTCCATTTTTTTTCAGTAAAGCCAATGTCATATTTTTTGTTTAATTCCGTTAATATTTCTAATGTAGCAGGATAATCGGAGGTTCTATAATTTCTAATAATTAAATCACTTTCCAAAATTTCTTTCTTTGACATTTTCCTCATACTTTTTTATATTTTTTTATCAATTTGTAGCAAATCGATTTTTTTTGTTAGGATTTTCTCACTATTCGATTTATTAATAATGAAAAATAAATACTCATGAATTTTAGGCATAACAGGGGAGATAAACAGGAGTTCCTCTCCTCGAAACCAGATATCTATATCTTGATCTAAAAGTTCTTTTTCAAAAAATTCCTTGATATGCGTGATTTTCACGGATAAATTCGTTTTATCTTCTTCAGATACATTCTCAACGATTATTTCAATTTCGCTACTATCGTCAATAATTTGAATTTTCTTTATTGCAAAAGGATTTTTAAAAGTATATTCCGATGGTTTTCCGTTTTTATCAAAGAGCTTAATACTTGAAAAA
>JAEORV010000207.1 GCA_016840695.1 Promethearchaeota archaeon | reverse complement strand
AACAGCTTAAATTCGCTCCCGTGTATGCAGTAAAATTACTCTCCCATTCAGCTTTATAAGAAGACCAGGTGTCATCAATGTAGAGTAAAGCCTTATGAGGTCTATATGTATTATTGTGTCTTAAGTTGAAGCATCTATCAAAATAATCATGATATGCATTAATGTAATTGAATCCAGTTTCTATGATGGAATGGGGACTTATGCGAGCAATCCAAATTTCTGGAGTCCAATCACCCGTTCCATTACCATGTTCAAATGACGACCCAGGATCGAGATCTAAGATTTGATCGTCGTCTTTATCGTCCCATTCTCCGTCAAAATCCATTAAATATAAATCGCAAGGAAAGTACCTGTCCATGGAATAGTCAGAATCATAAAACCTTCCTAATTTGTAGGGGAGTTCTCCAATTAATATTGCCCCAACTAATCCCTGCAGATATGCGCTCTTTAAATGTTGTCTTAAGACTTCCACATCAGTATTGCTCCAGCTGATAACGCCCACAGAGTAATTTTGAGCAATGACATCTTGTTGATATTGCTGAACATCTGAAGATATGCTATTGTAAATGGCCGAATTAACGTAAATATTAATGCGAGGTAAATTATTCGAAGTTGTTTGATTGGAAAGTAAAATAAGCGTTATTGGAATTGCTACAATAAGAAAGGATGCGGAAATACCTAATACGATAAAAATTTTCACACTTTTCCTCATATTTTATCACGATGAGTTTTTGTAAAGTTATTTTATTGATATACTAATGTGCTTTCACATATTTATTTTCATGGAAGAATGCTTATGAAATATTTAGGAACTTAAATGCTTGCGAAAATAAACGCAATTAATCCAACAAGCATACTAATTTTTAAGAGCTTGCTTATTAGCGATAACTCCTTTTTCTCTAAATCAGTTTTTAGCATGAGAACTACGGGAATTGACACAAGAATCACTCCACCAATCATTGGAATGAGAAAAAAAAGTGGATTTATTATATTTGTAAACATGGGTAAGATAAAGAAAATTATTGCCAATAAAGCAGCAATGAGAGAACAAACTGTTGCATTTTTTATACCAATTTTAATTGCTAAGGTTTTCACACCAAACTTCTTGTCACCTTCAACATCTTCGCAACCCTTAATGATTTCGCGCGAGAGCAAGAGAAAGGAGGCAGTAAAATAGAAGTATAAAATGAAAATAGGAATGTAACCGTTTAATACTGCACCATAGATTAAACCTATGGAAAATGACAAGCTAACAATGATATTGCCAAAGAAGCCGCTTTTCTTCCCCCATTTGGCGTACACCCAGCCAATAAATCCAAAAAAAGTGGCAATGATAAAATTAGTGATGTTTTGGAGAAATATTATTCCGTGAACGAGAGAAAGCGCTGATCCTAATGCGTAAGTTCCAATGAATAACTTCTTTGCTTGCTCCAATGATATTCGACCAGACGGGATCGGTCTATCAGGACGATTAATTTTATCGATTTCTATGTCGTAGATATCGTTTATTATCATTCCAGAAGCTGCGAGAAAGAAATAGGTAATCATTCCAAGAATGATGTTGAGAACTAATAAATCGAGAGGGACTCCCGTTCTCGTGTTTAAGATTCCAATGATGACCGTGAGACCTCCCATTATATCGTTAATGGGGCGACAAATTTTGAGAGCATCTTTGAATTTCATCTTAAACCATCCTGAGTTTGTGTCCAAGAATTTATTTGTTATAGTTTTTTATTTGTCTTTTACCAGCGTCTTTAATCTCGTCTATGATGACTTTTAATGCAGCTCCCTTGTCTTTCTGCACGTGGTCTTCAATATAAGATCCCATAACGATAACGTCAGCTCCTGATTCAACGAATTTCCTTGCGTCTTCCTTATTTTGAACGCCACCACCGGCGATGACTGGTATATTGATAACGCTTGAACATAATTTGATAATTTCCGGAGGTATGCTATCTCCGCCTGAACCAGCCTCCAAATAGATTAAATTGAACCCGAACATTTCGGCAGCTAGCGCATACGCTGCTGTTAATTTTGGCTTTTTCCTAGGAAGTAGTTTGGCGTTTCCGACCCATCCTGCTGTTGCTCCAGGCTCTATTATCAAGTATCCCATGGAGATATGCTCGATGTTCGCTACTTTTATCATATAAGAGGCAAGCGCTTGCTGTCCTATAATAAAATATGGATCAGAAGAATTTAATAACGACATGAAGAGGATTGCATCGGCTTTTGACGACACGTTGCTTAATCCTCCTGGAAAGATGATCACGGGGATGTCTACTTTTTCCTTGATGATTTCGATAGTTTTATCCACGAAGTTTTGATCAAACGCCGTGCTTCCCCCTACCAATATGGCGTCAGATCCCGCATCGGCACAAAATTTAGCTAATTTAGCAGCCTTCGTTGGGCTCTGTCTAAGGGGATCTGGGTCTATCAAACTAAAATGTAGAGCACCATCTCGATTGATCTTATCAATGATATAGTTATACACATCACTTTTTGCTGGTTCGGACATCAGTATATTAACCATGTGCTTCACTTCCTTTAATATTTTCTTTTTCGTTTTTCTTGACTTTTACGATCATGTTCTGAATTTTATCGTATATTTGAACGGTGGTATTTTTCCACTCGGCAAAATCGTGTATAGTTCTTGGGAATTTTCGATAGTGCTTAGCAATTTCATTCATCCTAATTCTTAAATAATTTAAGTCCAATAAGAGTTTAGGATTACTTAACCCTTGAATGGCTTTCTTTGCCATTTCAAATAAAGAGAGCGTAATACTTCCCGTTGACGCAATTTCTAATATTTCTCCCGCAGTCAATAAGTCTTTTTCAAGCCCGAAATTTAAATCTTCGTTAGTGAGTACTTGTAAGACCATTCGCAATAAATCAAGAGCGGCAAATTCGGCCCCGAAAGTCGTCATTACCTTATAATTGAAATCCCAGAGTTTTTCTAATGTATGATTTCCAGATTCAATCGCATCTGCTGCCGTAATTGCGGCATAAAAACCCGCTCTCATCGAAGGATCAATCCCTCCTCCGTGAAGTGGATTAACATGACATCCAGCGTCACCAATTAACATAAGACCGTTATCGGCACACGACCAGAGCGGTCTTCTCACCGGAACAACACCCCCTCCCGACGATTCAATTTCGATATTCGGAGTCTTTACGAACTCGTTAAAAGCATATTTCTTGTAGAATTCCCTGACTTTTCCTTTGTAATCCATGTAAACGCCAAGTCCTAGATTTATGGAGGATTCGTTTTTAGGAAAATACCAAATGTATCCCCCCGGAGCTTTTTCAGGATCTAAAATAATCGTAATATACTCGGGATCTTGCACTTCTTGGTCTTTTTTTGGAAAATTAATTATTTCTCGATAACACAAAATAGAATCGATTTTAGGAATTTCCTTCTCGATCATTGGATTTTTAACCTTCTTCCGCAAGGGAGAATAAAATCCACTGGCATCAATCACTATTTTAGATTTAAGCTCAGCTTGTTCGCCGTTTTTTGCCTTGACTTTCAAGCCAGTAACAATTCCTTCTTTATATATCAAATCTAAAGCACGCGTTTTGTCTAAAAATTGCTTCACGCCGCTGTCAAGAGCCTCGTTTAATAGTCTCTGTCCAAATTTTAATCTATCTACCACGTAACCTGCTTGTTTGGGATCGATTAATTCTATGCATTTTTGAAGATTGGGAGAATAAAGTTTTGCTCCTTTAATGTGGCATGATAAATCTACGCCTGCCTTCGGAGGATTAATTTTTAAAAGCTCAAATGCTTCAGTTCCAACTGCGTCCCCGCAAATTTTATCTCCAATTTTCTCTCTGGGTTTGCTATCGATTAAGCACACCTCCAATCCTTTTTGAGCTGCAAATCGAGCCGCGGTAGTCCCACCAGTTCCAGCACCAACTATAATTAAGTCAAAATCTACCATTTTTCTCGTATATCTATCTTTCTTTTGAACATATTGTTTGTTATAAATATAAAAAAATAAAAAAATTTTTTGTACTACAATACAAATGTTAACAGATATATGAGTATTGTAGTAATAAGGGGAATAGTTAAATCATCGTAGGTGCTAGGCGAGAGCAGTTCAACAATCATTGCAATTGCGGCAGTAATTAATGAATATATAATGACTTGGACGAGTATTAAGGGCACTTGTCCTTGAATCGGAATAATCATTCCATAGAGGGAAAAAGTTATGAGGCAAATTATCAGTGAACAAACAAAGAACACGATCGAACCTTCGAGCGTTCGTATCGTCCCCGTCCACGATAAATTGATGTTGTGTTTTCCGTATTTCTTCCCAAGAATGGAAGCAAGCGTATCTGCGATAATCATTATCGTGATTCCGGCAATCGGAAGATACATTTGGCTTGGTGCAATGATTACAAAAATCGTAACTAATATCGTAATCGATAGACAGTAATTAAAAGGTCCTTGTAAAAATTTTCTTTTCAACTTTTCTTCTTGTTCTTCCGAAATTGCCTCGTAGAGATCATCGAGTAGTTTCACTTTTGATCCTTTCTCGCTGAAAAATACTACTACTGTTAAAGATCCCGCGATAAAGACTGCCCACCACTTGATTATGAAAAATGGTACAACATATACAACAAGCCCAGCGAATAAATGAACCATTTTTCTTGCCGTAAACTTCGAAATCTTGTCTTTCTTCTTCAAAGTAACTGGTAAAAGTATCATAACCAAAATATATGCGTAAGCGATGGCTAGAATCACCAAATCATTCAATAAAACACTTACAAAATCTTGTAAAATCATGTTCAAATATCAATTTTTTTTTTA
>JAEORV010000001.1 GCA_016840695.1 Promethearchaeota archaeon | reverse complement strand
AGTTATAAAATTTATAATTATTCATGTTAAAAGTTCAAAAAAAAGTCAAAAATAAATAATGAGTAAAATTTAATTATCCCAATTTATTCAATCTTTTACAAATTTTACCCATCGCTTTGTAGATTTCTACATATTCAGCAAACAACTCATCGTATATTGCTCGGTTCTCTGGATTTGGTTCGAAAATTTTAGAATACTCGATGTGTTTAGGAATATCATCCCAATCAATATAGCCCAGGCCAACGGATGCCATGAATGCGGCACCTCGAGCATTTGCTTGAATTGGATCTTTTACTTGTTTTATTTTTCTATTAAGCACATCGGCGAAAATTTGACACCAGACATTACTCTGAGCCCCCCCTCCAATTATTGCTAATTCTGGCATGATTTTATTTGCTTTTTTCATTTCGGGATTTTGTTTTATCACTTCCTTTTTTACGAATTTTTCAACATATTTTAATAGCCATTTGATATTATATGCGACTCCTTCGAATATCGCCCTAACAAGGTGCTCACGATTCATGTCAAGTGAAATGTTGTATAATCCTCCTCGAATTGCATGATCGTCAATAGGAGCTCGTTCTCCATAAAGCCACGGGGTAAAAATTAATTTATGTGAGCCTGCAGGAGTTTTTTCCACGATTCTATCGAAGATTTTATACACATCAGGAACATGTTCTTCTTGTAATAACTCATCTTTATGATATAATATTTTGTCTCTTAAGAAACTCAAACATCCTCCAGCAAATTGTTGTTCATTCGTTAACATGTATTTCCCAGGAATCGCTGCCGGAAACGTTGCCATGTTGTGAAAAATATCAGTTTTTTTCTTAGGATAATGACATAACACCCAATCTGAAGTACCAATACAGACATGACCCTCGCAATCATTAATCGCTCCAGAGCCAATCGTGGCAGAAAAAACATCAGGAGCGCCCATTACTACTTTAGTTTCCGGGTCAAGACCTAAGTTATCGGCAACTTCTTTTGCAATTGGACCTAATACATCAGTTGACCATCTTAAATCGCTAGGTAATTTGCTTGGATCAACTTTTATTTTTTTGATTAACTTCTTTGAATATTTAATATTATTCGGATCTCTAATATCAGTTAACCAATGCATTTGAATTGACGCATACGAAGCCGCAAACTTGCCCGTGAGTTTAAAATTCATGTAATCTTGTGGTTCTAAAAACATGTAAGTTTTATTATATAGCTCAGGATTGTTTTCTTTTAACCAAAGTATGTGTGCGATTGAATCCTTCCCTGATAAAGTCGGGCCACCGCCAGTGATTTTGACCCATTTTAAGATTTTTCTAACAGCTAAACCGTCAACTTGCAATAATGCCTTATGGAATTTCTCCATTTGTACGGCTCCACGAGTATCCATCCAGTTCATGCAATTCATTAAATGATTTCCATCTTTATCTAAAGGAACTGTACCGCTCCATTGACTCGTGTTACATATACCTACAATATCATCTACAGCAACTTTCCCATTATCTATTATTTTTTTTGCTCCCTTTAAGAAACCATTCCACCAATCGTCTGGATCTTGTTCTGCGCCTCCACCTTCAAAAAGGTGTAGGGGTACTTCCTCAAGATGCCAATCAATTACTTCCCCCGTCGTTGACACGATTGCTGTCTTTACTCCTGAGGTACCATGATCTATTGCCATTATATATTTAGTTTTAGAGTTTGACATAATAGTAATTAATTCTTGAATCTTTTTTTAATTTTATTGAAAGACAAAAAATTTCAAAAAAATCAAACAAAAGAATTTGGTGGGAGAAATTCTTGAGGATCTACAACCACATCTACCAAGGTAAATCCCTTTGAGTTAATGGCTTCTCGAATAGTTGGGTCTAAATCCGCAAGTTTTTCTACTCGAAAACCTTTTCCTCCAAAAGCTTCAGTTACTCTAGCAAAATCCGTATGAGGGCGGTCTATCTCAAAATATCTCTTCCCACTAAGAAATGTTTGAGCGAATTTAATATAACCTAATTGAGAGTTATTAATAATCACAATAGTGCAGTTCAATCCTAATTTACTTATGGTTTCAAATTCATTAATTCCACCATTCATTAATCCTCCGTCTCCAGTGAAAAGGACCTTTTTAACTTTATTTTCTTTACCATGTAATGATTTTACAGCTATACATGTTCCAATGAGCGCACCAACGCCAAAACCAGTTGGCCCCACTCCTCTAGGTGTGATTATTTTCCTACCAAGGCTTTTTACGGGGTAATATGATCCAACCCATCGAGAACTCGAACTCGCATCAGTAACTAGATAATCTTCACTTGTTAAAACATCAGAAATAGATTTCAATATCCTCTGAGGTTTAATTGGCTCACTATCCATCCATCTTCTTGAATCAATTTCTCTAAATCTGTTGTTGTTTTGTCTTAATTGCTTGAGATTTTTCAACCTCTTTGCGAGAAGGTCTTCACTAATTTCTTTCCTTGCCGAGGATTTTCTTAATCTTCTAATTATTTCAAAAAGAGCTGCTTTAGGATCACCAACGACTCCCCAAGGTTTGTAGGATAGACCAATTTCAGAAGGCTCAATATCAATCTGAATCATGCTTGTTTTTTGATCTGGAAATCTAAAATTTGCGGTATCATCCTCAGTTAATCGATTTCCAACCACAATTACTAGATCTACCTTAGATCTTAAGAATTTATTATTAGGTTTTACTCCAAAAAGACCCACAGTACCAAAATATAGGTTATCTAAGGGATCATCTTTAGAAATCATTATCCCTTTTCCAGAATTTGTTGAAAAAACCGGAGCTTTTAAAATTCTTGCAAGTTCTGCTACTTCTGTATATGCTTCAGAGAGTACTGCTCCACCCCCCGAAAATATGGCGGGTTGTTTTGCCCGAAGTATCATCTTTAAAGCGTGATCAATTTCATTTCTAGCTGGTGTCGTTCGATATTTATTTACAACGCATTCTCCAGCATCGTGAGGAATAAAGTCTTTTAACCTGAGCTCTGAAGATGACAACACATCACTCGCAATTGCTAATGCTACTGGACCAGGTCTTCCGTTTATTGCTTGTTTGAGTGCATATGTAGCAAATCGCGTTAAATTTTCTGTCCGAATGACTTTCTTAGTCCATTTGGTTATAGGCGATAGGGTTTCAGCCACATTAATGTCGTGAGGTAAGTTCCGTAAAAAATCCTTTGTTTCAACGAGTCCTGCTATTGCTAAAACTGGAGACGCAGATCCTTTTGCTTCTGCTAATGCAACGGGAAAATTCATTGATCCTGCTGCACCTGCATCACATACGCCTATTTTACCCGTTATTCGAGCGAATGTATCAGCTGCAAATCCAGCAGATCGCTCATCATTGAACAATACATGGTCAATACCTTCTGTAGCGAGAATACCATCATAGAGAGCTAACGTTGAGCCATCTGGTATCCCAAATATATATTCAATATCATGCTCTTTTAAAAACCTAGCTAATCCCTTTCCCGTTTTTACAATTTCTTTTAAGTTATCTGGTTCTACCATTATCAATGGCTATCCTTTAATTATTAAAATAAAAAATATATAAAAAAAAAATAAAAAAATAAAATAAAAAATTTAGTCTTCGATTAATTTTGTCTTTCCAGTACCCCAAACGCCAAGTGCTTTTCCTAATTCTTCATGCTCTTTAGCGGCTTTACTTACAGGGATTCCATTCATTACAGCATCGATAGCTTGCCTGAATGCTTTTGCTCCGGCTATTGGACCATCTGGATGGCTGTGAATTCCTCCACCACTACCAATGAGAATGTCTTTTCCGGCGTCTTTTACGCATTTTTCAACCATTCCTTGGGTTATACCACCTGAAGGCATTGGTAATGTGGGTTTAATATGTCTTAGAGGATATCTTAACGCTTTAATGATGTGTTCGTATTTTTCCTCTAATATTTCTGCTTTTCCGTATGGAGCAGGAGTTACAATTATATCGCAACCACAAATTCTTGGTAATTTACCGAGAGTAAGTGCGCTATTCATTCCATTCCATTCTCCACCGAAGTAACAGCCAGTGAAATCCATATGTGCTAGTATTGGCACTTTTATAGATGGATCCTCACATAATTGACGCATTGCAGCCCAACCAACAGCAGCATAATTAACCATTAAAGAGTTAGCACCCAATTCCAATGCTTTATCCGCTAGTTCAAACATGTCTGGTAATTTATTTGTTACATTAATAGTATATAATGTTTTTTCTCCTTTCTCAGAGTCTGCTCTATCTGCAGCTTCCATGTATTTTACAATTCTCTCTTCTACGGTGTTAAATACTGGATTAGAGATCAATTCATCGTCTTTTACTACGTCGCATCCCCCAACTGCTGCTTTATAAAGCAAATCCGCCCCAACGGCTGCAGTGTGTCCAGTACATGGTTTAATCATGTTGTTCAATAATGGTCTTTCGGGTACTTTTAAAAGCTCTCTGAGTCCATCAATACCGAATTTTGGACCTTTAAAACCTTTTAACCACTCCTTAGGAAACGCTAAATCCACTAATTTCAAACCGTGAGTCAAGCTAATATTCCCTATTACCGATGTAAAAAGCATTGGAATCTGTGGACGGAAATTAACAGCAGGAAAACCAATTTGTACGCAGTAATAGCGATCTGTTACCTCTTTTGGTACCATGTATTCCCAACCAGGAAGTTCGTATACTCCTAATACTTTTGCCACGTGATCTTTCCTCACTTCAGCAGTTTCAGCTGGAACTCGAACCCATGTGCCCGTTGATTGTTCAATAGCAGCAAAACGACCCAAATAGTTGACATTCATCTTTTTCGGTCGTTTTATAATGTATGTAGCAATAATATATTTGTCGATATCTATACCATCTAGTCCTAACGCTTCTGGTACTTCCAAGAATTGTTCTTGACAAGCTCCTATATATTCGTCTTTATTATCCATAATAATCAAATTTTTTTTAATTTGAATTTTTTTTTTAAAAATATCACTATTTTTAATGATTTTCGATTTATAAACTTTTTTCAATATAGGAGAAAAAAAAATTCCAATTTTGGAAACTTTATAAATAGTGAAAAATTACAAATCTCATAGATTTTTTATGAATTCAGTATAGTTAAAAATGACTCAAGAAGACAACAACTTCGATAAGTACGCAGCTTTTCATAATATCGCAGAATTTTCAGATTTATCCATTGCTGAAATCATTGCTCTTTTATTTTTAGGTAGATATAAAGACCCAGTAGTGCGACATACATTATATACAGAGATAAGACAGCTGATTGAATTTAAGGAAAACGATCCATATAAAAACGAGAGAGATACGAGAGAAGAAAGCTCAAAAAGATTTTTTGACGCAATTAATGGAGAGAAAAAATATTATTCCTCCAGTTTTTACAATAGCTTAAATAGTTTACACGAAAAAGGTTTACTCCAGATCAACAAAAAAAAGAAAAAGGGAACAAAATCAACAATAGGACCTACTCCCTATACGCAATTCGTACCGAAACTCTTGTTAAAATTTCTCATTAACAATAACATTATGGATTCTCCTGAATTCTTCTTGGAAGAAATCATGGAAAAAATTGGTAATAAAAAGTTTGATAAAGTGCTATCAATATGGTTTTCTGAGTATGAAGTGCTTTCAATTGTTAAACAACTTTCTAAGTTTGCCACAGAAGTATTCATCCTTTCAAAAAATATATCGAATGGCGATTTAAACAAGGGTAAAATGAACAATACTTCTCATATTGAAATGATAGAGAAAGATAAGATGTTTTCCATACCAAATGAGTTTTTTGATGGTGTCCTTGTTCCTGTCTATAAACAAAATCCAAAATTCTTTAAAATGTCTCGTCAAGAAATCTTAGCTGAAGTTAAAAGAGCGTGCAAGCAAGGAGGATTGATTGGGCTTATAGCGATTGCACCAGTTCCATTAACTGAAAACTTTTTCATGAACGAGCTCATTAAACTCTATAATCTAGCGCTCAACAATCGTATCTTTACAGAAGAAGAATTAACAAAAGATATGAAAGACGCTGGACTGAAGAATATTAAAATTCATCGACATGAAGGATTGTTAATTGGGGTATGTCAGAATTCATAAGAGATTAAAATAGATTTAAATAAATCATTAAATGTGACTAAAAAAAATGCAATATGAAGAGATAAAAGAAAAAATCAAATTTATCGTAGAAAATCCAATCAAGGAATTTAAACCTGACGCATTGAAAGGAATAATCGACAGATATTACAAGAATCATCCCAAATCACAAAAGGCGTTTGAAAGAGCCCGAAAGATCATTCCGGGGGGTGTTGAGCATAATCTTGCTTTTAATCACCCATTCCCTCTTGAAAGCAAGAGAGTTTGGGATTGTTATATGGAGACTGTTGACGATGTTATTTTAACTGATTTTTTAATGTGCGGGGGGCCAATTATATTAGGGCATCAATACAAGCCTTTGATTGAAAAAGTAATTGAAGTCATAACAGAAATAGGACCCGCTCATGGAATCACTCATGAATATGAGTATCTTGCTGCAGAGCAATTGCAAAAGCACTTTCCATCTTGTGAAACGATCAGATGGTTACAAAGCGGAACTGAAGCTGACATGCTCGCCATTAGAATTGCAAGAGTATTTACTGGGAGAAAACATGTCATCAAAATCGGTGGAAGCTATCACGGTTGGTCTGATCAGTTAGTTTACGATATGCATGTACCAGGAACTAAATTGCTAGAATCGCATGGAATGCCAAAACCGATCTATAAATTCATTGATTCCGTACCACCAAACGATATTGAAGCGTTAAGAGAAATGTTTAAAGAAAAGAGAAAAGTAGCCGCAGTTCTTGTTGAACCAATGGGTGGAGAATCTGGTGCTAATCCCGTACGACCGGGATTTAACAAGGAAATCGAAGAATTATGCCATGAAAATGGAGCGTTAATGATATCAGATGAAGTTGTATGTGCGTTTAGGTTACATATGGGGGGAGGTCAAGCCTATTACGATTATAAACCAGACATCTCGGTATTTGGAAAAATCGTTGGGCACGGCTTTCCTTCAGCGGCAGCGATTGGAGGTCGGGCAGACGTAATGAGTGTATGTGCTGCTGGCGTATCTGGGGGTAAAAAAGCTTATAGTGGTGGGACCCTCGCAGCAAATCCGTTAACATGTACGGCTGCTTATTATGCAATGAAATTCGTTGAAGAAACTAATGCAACAGAAAAAGCAACTCACGCAGCAAATCGATTATCCAAAGGATTTAATGAAGTGTTTGAGAAACATAATTTACCATGGTTTTCATATAACTTTGGTGGTACCGTGCACTTTCATACATCTTGCGTTTTTGGTCTAGACTTAGGCGATCCAATTCAAAGTGGTCAGATCCCCGTGAGAAAGGATTTTATGGGTGAAATGGGGGCTGCCTTAGTAGATCAAGAGATTATTTCTGTCGCAGGGAGCCGATTCTATACCTGCATACAGCACACGGACGAAATCGTTGACAAAACGATTCAAAAAATTGATAATATATGTGCTATGGTTAAATAATTCTTTTTTTTCTTTCTTTTTTATTTTATTTAAATATCATTCTTAAACGTAGGCGATAATGATATGAACAAGCAAATTCTTTAGAAGAAAATAAGCTAGAGGAAACGCAATAACTGGTATGAGAGATAATGTGTACTTAATAACCGGTTTAATTTCGCGTTGATTTAAATGTTCTTTAAAGAATTCTCTAAATGGAGTATATGGAACTGCTATGTTGCACCCATATAATATAATAACTAGTAAAATGTCAAATGGAATAACAATTATGGATAATAAACCAAGATTTGAAATGTAATACTCCACCCTGTGGGTTTCATTAGTAAACAACCATACAAAAAGGTATTCAATAATAATCCCCTGTAAAGCAGCAATATAAAACGAAGCTTTTAGAGAAAAGTTAAAGTAATAGAGAATTACTACCCACATGTGTATCCATGGAACAAAAAAGACAAACCTAATCATTAGATCAATCCATAGAACCGGATGTATGGGCACCCCTATCTGAAGTGCGATCTCGTAGAAATTATCAAGTATTAATGCCAAAATCATGAAAGCCAATAAAACTGTAATAATTTGTTTGGATTTAAAAAAATCTTCAAGATATTTTCTTGAAAGCAAAATCGTGCTGATAAAAATTGCGATAAAAAGGAATGGTAATAATCCATCTCCGGAAGGACCCTCTTCAAAGAAAAAAATAAACTGATAAACAACATACACGCAGCTAATAATTAAACCAACAATAATTAGTATCTTTCTTGTGCTTTCTTTCATGTATCTGATGTACCCTTCTTACAATAAATAGTCTAGGTTCAATAATTATAATACAAATAAGTTCTAACTATTCTTCTTCAAGGCAGTCTCCCATTAATTCTAAGAGATAATCGTATCTTTTTTTTATTTGAGATTTTTCACTAACATACCTCATTTGTTCCCAGACTGCTCTATCACATGTTAAAACTTCTTTTTTACTCATTTTTTTTTCTCTTCGATAATATTTTTTACAAATTATTGTGCGTTAATTTAATACTGAAAACAATAATACTAAAAGAATCTGGAGTCCAGTTTTTAATTATATATAAGATGGAGTAGAGTTATATATCATGGCTTAATTTGGAGATTTAAAATGAAAATCGTAATCTTTGAACCCCATCCCGATGACCTTTTATTTGGCCCGGGACCAATTTTATTAGCCTGGATAGAAGAAGGGCACGAGATACACGTGATTACCGTCACTGATGGAAGGGCGTGTTGTAGATCTGGTGCAGACGTGTTTTCTCCCGAAATCAAGGCTCTCTCAGAAGATGAGATAGCGCAAATGAGGACAGAGGAGACAAGACAAGCAGTCAAGTATTTAGGAATACCTGCGAACCAACATCACATACTTGGTTTTTATGACGCAGATGGTCAGAAATAGGTGAAAGAAGGAATCCAGAAGGTTAAATCCATAATAAAAGACGCAGACCGACTTGTTTTCCCAAGCACGAACAACTTGCACGAAGATCATCAAGCTGCGCACGATATAGCGATTGGTGCCGCGCAAGAACTGAATTTAACAAATATAGAATATTTTGTGTTTTTCATAGCCTCTTATGGAAGAATTCAAGAGGATTCTAAGGATAAACAGTTTGAGTTCCCAATATCAGACGAATATAGACATAAGTTATTTGAGTGGTATGCAATCTATAAGAGTCAGAGCTGCTTCAAATATATGAATAAAATGTATTTAGATTATTTAAAGAAAGTAAAATTCATGACTTATGGGTTGTTTCAATGGAAGGATATAGGAAAATATTATAACTTATAGTTTTTAGCTAATCCTAAATTATCAAGACCGATATCTTCTTCAGAGTATTTTTTCAACGCTTTCCATTGGCTATCTGTGGTTCCAAAATACTTGAAAAGGGCAATTCCAAGCCCAAAATCGAAACCTTTCATCTGTTTTAACATTTCCTCTGCATTGCATTCAACGGAGTTAGTAATTGCTAGAGCGGGATTATTAATTTCGTGAGCTCTTTTTTTCATGTTCCGAATGAAATACCAATAGGCGATATCGCCAAGCTTGCCCCATTTCCACCCGTCATCTCGAGTTCCCGTGAGATAGGGGTATTCCATTGGGCATGTGATGTCCAAAATCTCGGAGAGCTTGGTCCAATTTTGTGCAATCCGTTTTCGTGTGAACATATTTTTAGATCCAGGAAGTAAGAACCATCCAGTAATGCAGTTTTTATCGATGCCTTTTATCGCGTCCTGTAGTTTTCGAGCATAGATTGCGATGGTATCCTCTTTAAAATCGTACCATTGATTGCTCTTTAGAATCTTGGCTTTCTGGCCGTACTTATCGCGAAATAATTCTTGACATCGCTCGCACGTGCATAAATCAGTGAACTGACCATCGTATCTAATATAATCTGCAATGAAGGATTCCACGGGATAGTTTTTTACGACTTCTTTTGCGAGATCTATCAAATAATCGACATGCTCGCTATTTGGACACATGAAACTAGTGAGAGGAATATAGCCTTTTCCACGCGCTCCTCTCGAAGCTCCAATTTTGTCGTCAATTTTTTCAGTGAGAAATGGAATCTTTTTTTGGTATTCTTCAAGAGAGATGCCTTCGGGCAGATCAACCCTCATCTCTCCCTCTTCGTGTGTAGATATATCGCCTACCTCGTATTTCCTGTCGAATTTTTTAATCACTCCGCTTTTTCCATGAATGCTTACTCGTTCTGGATGAAGGTGTCCTTGATAGGCGTCGTTCATGCTAGTCAAGGAGACCATGATGGGGATATTTCTCTCTTTTCCCTCGTCGCAAAATTCACCTAATATGTCTCGGTTAGTGGGATTCCATCCAACTTTTGTGTCCCAAGTGCACGCTCCATCGGTATCTTTAATCACGAGTCCAAAAATATTAAAATGGCATTCTTCAACCTTGTCCATTATTTCTTTAACGTTCAACGACTTCTCGGCAAACTCGTAATCTAATTTCCTAAATCCTATTGGACCTCTAATGGGCATGAGTGCAGTAGCAAAAACATTTCTAGCTCCAAGACGCTTTTGAAAATCCTCGAGCTTAGATGTGTTATAACTGAAATACTTAGACCAATCAACAGTTTTAGCCATGATAATCAATATTAATTAAATATTTTATATTTTTCTTAATTTTTCTTTAATGCTTCTGCCCTTTCTTTCATGATTCTCTCGATTTCTGCATAGTCAGATTTGCTATAGAAGAATAGTGGAATCCACATGAGAGTTGATAATATTCCAAAGATTAACGTCGCCCAAAAAAGCGTTGCAGAGAAACTATCAGTTATCATTATCATGAAGCCTCCTCCCGCTGCGCCTATACCTCGCCCAATCGTGTCTATGAACGAAGCCATGGCGACCATGGTGCCTCTATGTTCGGGTAAATTAGCGTCAACCATAGAAGAATACCAATTAGGAGCTATCCCTAAAGAAAATCCAAGTGCGACGCCTAAGGTTAACGCAAAAATGATCCATAAAAACCAGAATCCTATATCTCCTGCAATCACTGTTCCAAAGAAAAAAGATTTATTCGGTACATTGGGAGTCATTGACAAGGCAAATAAGAAGAATGGAATATTGAGGATACCGCACATGGTTGCAATTTTCACTCGACCAGTGGGGTCGCCCTCTTTGACTTTTTTATCTCCTAAATGGGCCAATCCAAATTGTCCAATAATAAATCCTATGGGTATAAGCGAAAGGAGTAATACCATTAAAGCTAATAAACCCGTAGGATCCCCAAATGAAATTCCTAATTCAAGTTCTATGTAGGGAAATATATATGCCGTCAAAATTCCAGTCGCAACAACATCGAAAAAATTTAAGGCTAAAAAGATGTTTGTTTTTCTGGTAAAGATGTGTTTTAAATCAGATTTTTTAATTTTATAAGAATATTGGATTGCTTCATCCACTAAGATTCCATCCATGTATGTTTCTTTAACTGCTCTTTTTGGCTCAATAGCAGTAAACTGGTTAATAGCGGTTAATACTAGTGTGGTAATTCCGCATAAAATGAACGGCATCCTCCAAGTATTTAACAGGTCTGGATAATTAGTTTTAATGAAAGTCACATTTTCAGTAATAGTTCTAGAACTAACATCAATTAACTCATAGGGAATTTGGTTGAAAGCTAGGGCGAGCATTCCAGCAATTAGACCACCTAAAGTTTCGAGTAATGCCCAAAGTGCAAAAGATTTCGACCTCTTCTCTGAAGTGACAATATCCGCTAAATACGAGATCGCTATTGGAGTGCAAGCACCTTTAGCAACTGCAGCAATCATTCTCAATATCACGAAAAGCCATATTTCATACACAAAAACGTGTAAAATGGCTGTAAGCGACCACACACATCCTGCAATGATTAATACTTTTTTTCTATCAATGATATCAGTTAAATAACCAAGAAATATCACTGATATGCCTGAAACTATTATATACGCCCCAAATATCAAACCTATAATAAAGAAATCAATATCTAAATCTCCCATGATTAAGACTTGATTTGGAAGGAGTAAAGCATAATCCATTAAGATAATTATAATCAACAAATAAAAAACTGAAAAAGAGAGCAGATTTCTTCGTTTCATGATTAACTCGAGTTCTTATAATGTTTTGAGAATGATTATTTAAGCTCCAAATAGTTTAAAAAATTTTTCACTCTCTCACGATTAAACTGTAAAACCTTTATATTTTTAAAAATTTAACTATAAGTAATGACGCTAAAACCATATGAAATCGATGAAGATATTTACCAGCGATTTGAACAGCGAAATAATATCTTATTTCGGAGATTATGGGATAAAAAATTTTCTCATCAAGGTCAAATTTTTGAAACGAACATAGATCATCATCTTAATTCCATGAAAGATGGATATTCGCGAATAGATTTTGCACTCGTATCTGCGGGATGGACAGTTTATGAGCGATTCCCTTTTGCTTTTGCTTGGCATAGAGAAACTGATTATAAAGGGGATTATGGTCCTAATTGGTATAAATCAAAACACAAGGTCATAGATCAAAAACTTTTTACAAATAAATTGAAAAAAGCCGCTAAATTTTTTGGTGCTTCTTTAGTTGGAATTACAGACATAAATCCAAAATGGATCTATAAAACGGGGTTCATCAGGCCTGATTCTACAAGCGAAGCAGAAGCGAAAAAAGATATTAGAAGTGGCGATACTTCCGGATCGATACTTGATAAACCTATTAATCTACCCGAAGGAGTAAATAAAGCAATAGTTATTGCTATCGAGATGGATGACGATGCTATCTCAACCGCTCCAGCACAACCTGCGTCCGCTGCGTCCGCATTATGTTATTCCAAAATGGCGTTTATTATTTCTTGTGTAGGCGAATTCATAAGAAATATGGGTTATAGGGCAATACAATGCGGTAACGACACGGCTTTAAGCATTCCCTTAGCAATCGATGCCGGTCTTGGTGCTTTAGGGCGCCTGGGATTATTAATTACTCCCGAATATGGACCAAGAGTGAGGTTATGCAAGGTTTTTACTGATATGCCTTTAGAATCTGATACTCCTAATCTGGAATTTATTGAAAAGATAAATAATTATTGTAAAGAATGTAATAAATGCGCTGAAGAATGCGAAAATGGTGCGATTTCAGTAGATATAGAACCTTGTTTTAGTCAAGATTCGATTTCTAATAACTCTGGTGTTAAAAAGTATTATGTAAGTGGGGAGAAATGTTTTGAATTCTGGATAGAGAACAGTGGAGATTGTGGAAATTGCATTGCAGCCTGCCCTTTCTCTAAGATCAAACAAAAGTTAACACCAAATGAGTTCTGGAAAAGATTATAATTACACTATACGCAAATAATATTAAAAAGAAGTGAGATGGAATGAGTAAGATAAAAGTTGGTATTATTGGATCAGGATTTATTGCCGAGCACCATTGTTATTCCTATAATCAGAATCCTAATGTGGAGATTGTAGGAATATCCTCTCTACTTGAAAAAGAAGCATTAGAGTTAATGAAAAAATATGAAGTTCCTGGTAAACCATTTAAGAATTACAAGGATTTATTAAAGCAGGAGTGTGATGCTATTTCCATATGCCTGCCAAATTTTCTCCACGAAAGCGTAACTATTGATGTATTAAATTCCGGGAGTCACGCACTCGTTGAAAAGCCGTTAGCAAGAACGATTTCAGAAGGCGAAAAAATGTTAGATGCAGAAAAATCTTCAAATCGAAAGATCTTTTATTGCGAGAATAATATGTATGCTCCAACCTTCGTTAAAGTAAAAGAAATAATCGATGAAGGCGGTCTTGGACAGATATATATGGGAAGAGGAAAAGAGCATCATTCTGGACCTCATTCAGAGTGGTTTTACAAGAAGGATAAAGCCGGTGGTGGAGCTTTAGTAGATTTAGGCATTCATGATATAGCTTGCTTGGTTTGGTACCTCGGATGTGATGTGAAAGAGGTTTTTTGTCAAATAAAAACAATAAAACCAGATAGAGGTAAATTTGGTAAGTGCGAAGTCGAAGATAACGCCGTAGGTGTCCTGTATTTTGAAAACAACGCTCAAGTCATCATTGAAGAATCGTGGACAGCACCTTCTGGATACGACATGCGATTTGAGTTATATGGTACCGAAGGACAGATAAAAGCAGCTCCTACAAATAGCAATTTGATAAGCGTATACAGTGAAAAGGGATATGGGTATGCGGTAGAAAAAGCATCAACCACCGCAGGATGGACGTTCCCGGTCCCTCAAGAAGCGTGGGATTTTGGATATCCTCAAGAGATTCAACACTTTATAAATTGTATAATGAATGGTAAAGAACCACTAACTAGTGGAGAATACGGGCAAAAAATATTGCGAATAGTCGAGACCATGTACAAAAGTACTGAAACCAGAAAGATAGAAGAAATTTTATATTAAATATGCTATTTTTTTAAAGATGGATAAAGATATTGAGAATTTTTATGTCGAATTTTTTCTTGATCTACCAGTAGGTGCTCCAGGATCCGAAGCTTCTACGAGAAAAGCGTATGGTTATTTAAAAAATCTACCGAAGAATCCTAAAATTCTTGATATTGGGTGTTTTACTGGTACGAAAACCATTGAAATCGCAAGGCTCTCTAAAGGACGAATAACTGCCATTGACATTATTCAACCATTTTTGGATAAATTAAAGGAAAACGCCAAAGTTTCTGGAGTTGCAGAAAACATTAAGGTATTAAATAAGTCGATGTTTTCAATGGACTTTGATATGGAGAGCTTTGATGTAATTTGGTGCGATAGTGCCGTGTATAATTATGGTTTTGAAAAGGCTTTAATAGATTGGCGTAAATTTCTTAAAAAGGGAGGATATATGATAATCTCTGAAGCGGCATGGATAAAAGACAATCCTCCTGAGGCAGTCCGCAAGTTCTGGGAGAAAGAATATCCCTCAATAAAATCCAACGAACAAAACCTTGAAATTATTAAAAATCAACAATATAAATTAATTGCGAGCTTTTCTATAGAAAAAGAGGATCTATGGAATTATTACACTCCATTCGAAAAAAAAACAGCTGAATTATTAGAAACACTTTCAGGTAATCCTGAATATCTCGAGTTATTAGAAAGCAGTCAAATTGAAGTAGAAATCTTTAAGAAATATTCTGATTATTACGGATTCATTTTTTACGTGATGCAAAATTAATTCTTTAAGGATTTTATAAACTCAACTACAGTATCAAGCTGTTCTTGTGTTGCAAGTAGCATTTCTTGAGGAAACTCTACGCTTCGGGAATATATGTCAGTAACGATAGGAAAATTCTCGTCGTTGCTTTTATCTCCGCCCCAATTTGCGTTTGAATAATCAATACCCTTTCTCAAGTGGCAGTTTTTAAAACACTCTAGACCGTGCAAGGGTGGATAACAATCGTCGGTGGGAATACCTGCGTCGTTTAATTTATTATAAAACTCGGTTTTAGTCATTCCCCCAAATTTTTTGGGTTCAAATACAATTGGATAAACGTAATACCCACATTCTTCCGTGCCAGGAGTGAGTTTCATGACTTTGATGCCATCGATTTGATTTAGTTTGTCCATGAAATACTTCCCATTTTCGTTTCTTAATTTGTGTTGAGCAGGAAATTTTTTTAACTGTGCTCGGAGTACAGCGCCTTGATATTCACTCATTCTATAATTTGTACCATATATATAGTGATCGTAGAAGTATTTATTCTTGCTTCTTCCACAATCGCCAATAGAATACATCAAATCAGCAACCTCATCGTCATTGGTAATCAAAGCACCCCCTTCGCCCCCCGTTAATACTTTTGACGCTTGAAAACTAAAGCTTCCAGCGTGACCCCAGTTGCCCATGCGCTTGCCTTTATAACGAGATCCATGTGCATGAGCACAATCTTCAACAACCATCAAGTCATTCTTTTTAGCAATTTCCATTAGGCGATCCATCTCAACAGGATTACCACCTAAATGGACAGGTACTATTGCTTTAGTTTTCTCAGAGATCAAGGACTCTATCTTACCAACATCCATGACTAACGTTTCAGGATTGATATCGCAAAAGATTGGAACTGCGTTAGTAGCTATGACCGCTGATCCGGATGCGACAAATGTATAATCTGATACAATAACTTCGTCTCCCAATCCAACACCAAATGCTAACAATGCTAATTCTATCGATACTGTTCCATTAAATGTGGCGATGCAATTTTTAGCTTCCTGAAATTTTGCAAATTCTTCTTGAAATTTCCATACATTTTCACCTTGATGTACTCCAGGAGCACCGATCCACCACTTACCCGATCTGATGACTTTAGCTAAAGCATTGACCTCTTCATCGTCAAAAATAGGCCACTTTGGAAAGTTTTTTTTCGCCTCTTGTTCAAATGACATGTTCAAACTCACTTCTTAGATTTTATATATAATTAATTTATCTTTCTTTATTAAAAACTTGCAACACTTCTTTCATTACACGATCTCCGCATATGGGACTAAAACTCGCTTGAGGCTCGTATCCTCCATGTTCAATATACTCTTTTCGAGAGAATAGATAAGCGATCCAATCGTTTCCATTTTGGATGATAAACGAATCAGCTGCTCCCGTTGGAGACTTCTTCAATAAAATCTCTCCCAAATCTTCAAATAACTCGCCAGGCACGGTTATAATGCTAAATTTTTTAACCTTTGAATCTGTAAATGCCTTGACCTTAATGTATTGAATGATAGTAGCAGCGTTTAAATGTCCTCTTAAGCGCTTAATAGTAAAAGCAGGAAAATTTGCGTTTTCTCCAATAATTTTCGCAATTGGCATGAGTAAGATTTTCTTTAGTGCGTGTACTAGTTTGTTACTCTTCCATTGATTAGAATAGTATTTGTGGTCTTTAAACGGAATCCAAAAATCTTTTATTTGTCCTTCAATATCTATTTCTTCAAAATAGGCACTTTTCTTTATAGCCTTCGCGAGTGTTAAAGCCTCCTCAGCTATATTATATCCAATTCTAATAGTATCTTGATAATCCCCTAACTGGTCGTAAATAAGACTCTTATTTTTATCAAGCTGATCGTAATTCGTTCCACATGTTGTAATAGGATTAATATCGCCACTTGGCCCATTGAAATAAATTGAACTGATTTCATTATTGGTCAGCTCATCTATTCTATGAATGAATCGACCAGGCCAATCTGCTGACAGTTGGCTATTTGCGTAAGATAAAGAAGTAGGATGGCAGGCGTAATGGGTTATAAATCCAATTATTTCATCATCTTTATAGTCTTTAAAAACAATTACTCCTAAGCGCGGTTCGATTTTCTTGGTTGGATGTCGGCGTTGAATAACAAGATCGGGATTGAATTTCTTGCTACTCCACGCAAATTTACATGGTTTCAAGCTCGTGAATAATTTTTGAACCAATTTGATTACTTGCATGGTAAACCATACTATATAATCATCGCTTCTATTCGCTCCAAACATGATGCCCCTGAGTACATTAATTCCGGAACCTGGCCAATAAAACTCACCCGTGGTGTCTGGAGCAGAATGAGTGTGAGTTGCATGAATTAACACACGATTAGAATCTAAAGAAGGAAATTCCTTCAAGATCTTCTTTTTCATGTAATTGGTAATTGATAATGGGAGTTTTAGAATGTCAACTGATAGGAGTAATAATTGATTATTATCGTTTTTTGATTCGATTAAAACACCGTAGGCGTGAATTTCGTCTAAAATACCCTTACAAGGATCTGGGCGCGTGTATCCCGCCATTGCCATTCCTATAACATTTTTCGGTGTAATATTAATCCTACTAAAAGCAACCTTCATCATATAACAATTTAAACGTAAATGTTCAAAAAGCTTATCATTTCTAATACTTAATTTTTTATTTAGAATATAATTTACTATTTGTAATGATTAATGAAAAAAAAATCGATGAAGCAGTAGAAATTATCAAAAATTCTAACAACATCGTTGTATTCACTGGAGCGGGGCACTCGACCGAGTCCGGAATCGCAGATTTTAGATCTGAGGGGGGGCTCTGGTCAAAATTCGATCCTTCGATTTATGCGAGTTATTATTATTTTTTACAGGATCCTTCATTGTTTTGGAAGATGCATTCAGAGCTTGAAGATATAGTAGTTAATGCTGAACCAAATCCAGGACATTATGCAATAGCAGAATTGGAGAAATTAGGTAAAGTTAACGCAATCATTACCCAAAATATTGACATGCTTCATCAACGGGCAGGAAGTGGAACTTATAACGACATACCCATTTATGAATTACACGGTTCATACGGTACTTTAGAATGTGTTAAATGCGATAATGAATTTCATTATGAAGAAATCGATACTAAAAGCGTAGAATATCCCGTATGCGATTGTGGAGGATTTATAAAACCTAAGGTTGTATTGTTTGGCGAATCGCTACCTCCTGGAGTTTTAGAAGGTGCAATGAACGCTAGTTCTCAATGCGATTGTTTTATTATGGCAGGCTCGTCTTTAACAGTCTCACCTGCGAATTTCATGCCATCTATCGCAAAAAAAAATGGTGCAAAAGTCATTTTTATTAATCTTGAACATACCTGCATGGATGAATGTGCAGATATTTTCTTGAAAGGAAGAACTGGGGTCGTTCTTTCAAAAATAATTGATAAATATAAAATCAGCTCGTCTTAAGTAGGGAGATAAAACTTGCACACTAAGCATTGATTTGCGCTGATGCGCTTTTCAGGACCTAGTATGATGAATTTCTTTTCCATGTTTCCACCGCATTTAGGGCAGCTTCTTTCGAAGTTATTTTTTATTTCTTCTAAGACTTTTTCGATACCTTTCTCTAATTTTAGAATCTCTTTAGCGTTTTCTATGATTTTTTTCGCTGATATCGTACCAATCCCTTTTACAAAAGCAAGTTCTTCGGGTCTGGCTTCAGCTAATTGATCGATAGTATGTACTCCAGCTTTTACTAATTTTTCTGCTGCTGCTGGGCCAATACCTCTCACGCGTTCGAGTTCATCAGACATGTTTTACCTATAATTTTAGAGTGTATGTAATTATTGGGATGGTATTATTCAATAAGAATCATTCAATAAATCATTCAATACAATGACTTAAGGTATATATTCAGATAAATTTAACTTAATTTTTTAATAGTAATATTTTTTGTATTTTTTTAGTATTTTAGTGTTATAGCCCATATAAACTTATTTTTTTGAAGTTAAAGGATTTGAGAAAATTTATATATCGTTTATAATAAGGTATAGATAAAAGATTAATTCTTATTTGAGTATGAAACGAGTGTATCGAAAACTTCAGAAGAAATGGGAGAAAGGGGCGGATTAGCCATGGACGAGAAAGAAGCCAAAGTCAGAGAACTCTTTATGAAGATGTTGGAAGATGCCCGGAAATATGCAGTGTGGGAGAAGTTCTACGCAGAGGACATGAAAGATTTCCACGAAGTAGTGCAATGGAAGTTCGGTCCTATCAGAGGATATCAAGTATTCGACGAGACAGAATATTCATTCAAGATCGACGAAGAGGCTGAAGACCCGACCCTGGTACTGGGGTGCGCTGATCTTGATCTTGCCTACCAGTTCCTCAACGACGAAATCAGTCATTGGCCAGCCTTCGTGGGGACTAAATTCTTGGTTGGCATAAAGGGCCCCGACGGGACTATTAAGGAAAAGAAAATTGGAAAGGTAACCGGCTTTGCCCCCGGCAATGTCCCTACGGCCAGTTCTGCAAAAGAGAATGCCTCCGGCAGGCAAAGAAGCATATCTGCCCGCCTGGTGAGAATACCCGCGTTTCGGCCGATCTTTGAGCGGACCTATGATCCCGAGAACTCGAACGACGTTCGCATTCCAATCAATGAGTCCTTGGGCACGTACGAGAACCAGTTGATACCTCTCGCAGTTCTCGAATACTTCATCAACAAGGCAAGTCACGTCTATCTCTTCCCGGTGTGTCCGTGTCGAGCGCTCGCCAATTGCGAGAATTATGACATATCTCTCGGATGTATGGCCCTGGGCAAGGGGGTCTTGAGGATGAAGACCTTTGGGAAGATCAGTACCAAAGAAGAGGCATTGGAGCGTTCGCGACTTGCTGTTGCAGCTGGTCTCCTGCCTTCTCTGGGGAGAGTCAAATCCGATACGATCGTCTATAGGGCTCTGCCTGAACAGGGCGATCTGATGCATATTTGCTTCTGCTGCCCCTGTTGCTGTGTCGAGGCCCATAGCAGGGACTCACCTAGATATCTGAGGGAGTGGCATCAGAAGATGGAGGGCGTGTCCGTCACGGTCGATGAGGGTCTCTGTAATGGATGCGAACTATGTCTCGAGGTGTGCATATACGGTGGAATGGAGGTCATCGACCACGTAGCCGTAATTGACCGAGAGGGCTTGGATCGCTGTAAAGGCTGCGGGAGGTGCGAGAGAGTATGCCCAACTGGAGCGATAACCATTACCATCGAGGAGGATGGTGTGGATAGAATGATCGCTCGCATAGAATCCCACGTTGACGTCACTTAGAAGGATGACAAGCGAGGACATAGGGTTAGTTCTTAATCTTATTTTATATATTATTATTATTACTTTTTTTTGAGCAAATAGTATAGTTTCATCCCAAATATTAGCTTTAATATCGTTTTGTATTTTGCCCATCTTCCTTGCCTTTGCTTCTGGATCTTAAGGTAAAGAGAATAGGATGACTTTGGAGGAACAAATTTCTTTTTATTCTTTTCCAATTTTAATGCATTCGCAGGGCAGGTAGGGACGCATAAACCGCATCCAATGCAAAAATTATAATCAATCGTGGAAATCTTGTTTTTTATTGTTATTGCGTTCATTTGGCATCGTCCCACGCAAGTTCCACATCCTTCACACGACTTAGCATCAACAACCGCATGGTAGTTCGTGTTGTAATAATCCAAAGGGTTTGGAAATTTTTTTAATGTTTTTAATCCTTCACAACAACATCCGCAGCAAGTACAAATAAAAGTAATTTTTCGCATGTTACCTGGTTGAATGACTAATCCTGCATCTTCCGCTTTCTTCAATATTTCGTAAGTCTCTTCTTTCGTGATCTGTCGCGCATATCCGTGATTAATCCAATATTTTGCAGGTTCCCTGAACAATAAGCACGATTCTCGAAGATCTGTTTGTTTACAACTTTCACCAAGGAGATCTTGCCCTATTCTACAAACACATTTTGCTAATGCTATTGGACCGCGCAATTTTTTAACGAGTTTATTTAGATTATCATAGGTGTAGACAAATTTCTTATATGGCACGCTTGTTTCAATAGGAATAACTCGAATCTGATTGACGGGTGTTTTACATAACTCTTCTGCGTAAGCTTCATCCATGTATTGATTTAAATCTTCCATAAAATCTTTAGTAACTCGCTCAACCTGGAATTCGTAAATTCCAATTATCAATTTAACGAGCCTATAATATCTTCTATTGCCTTTCTTTTTCCCAATTATCGCACCTTTATCAACCATGCTATCTAAATGACGCCGTAAATCGTTTTTAGAAACTCCTAACTTATTCAGATACCTATAATTTCTTAAATAGATGCGTAATATTAATTCTGGCATGAGTGTTAGTTTAATCGCTATTTTCGCCTCGATGGGCGTAAAGAGCTGTTTTAAGAGGCGAATTTCAACTCCAGATTCCGTTGGAGGAAAACCAACCGGCATTTTATCTAGCCGTTCCTGTAATTCCCTATAGACATCCTTGGTTTTACTCATTTAACTTCCTTTCGAGTGTTTACTTATTGAATTGATAAATATAAATTAG
>JAEORV010000206.1 GCA_016840695.1 Promethearchaeota archaeon | reverse complement strand
AATTATAAAGATATATTAGTATTTTAAAAGTAATAACTATTTTATCTTAACACATGATAACATGACCCTGTAGCCTAGTCTGGATGGGGCGCTAGCTTGCGGAGCTAGAGATCGAGGGTTCAATTCCCCCCAGGGTCATATAAACTCACATTATTCAATATATTTTAGGATTTTCTCCAGAGATTTAATCCTTCAATTCCATGAGCAGGAGCTAGCACGTAATGATCCCCAGTTTCTATTAAACGATTTCGAAGAAGCTCGTGATGTCGCTTGATCTCTCCTTCATATTCGGGATTTTTTATGAGATTATTCATCTCATACGGGTCATTTTCAAGATCAAAAAATTGCCACGGTTTTCCACCTCTAGCCGCATCACCTAAAACCGTGTATTTGTAGCGTTTGCTCCTAAATCCACGCCAATATATATCGTGGTAAGGAAAAAAAGCACCCGCTCTTAGATCGTGAACGAATTCTAATAGCACGCCCTCGCGTGGAAGTTTATTTTTATCCCCCTTAATTAAGGGCGTAAGGTCCAATCCTAATTTTTCGTTTTTTGGAATTAATCCAGCCAATCCAAGAAGAGTTGGGAACAAGTCTTCTGTACATGTTGGTTCATTAATTACTTGACCAGATTGTTCGCAGTTTTTAGGATCGTACACTATGAGTGGTATTCCAATAGATTCTTCAAAAGGGTGATCTTTTAAGATATTAATAACATTATGAGCTCCTCCCATTTCACCGTGATCGGCTACAAAAACAACGATCGTATCTTCCTTTAATCCCGATTTTTCTAGAAATTCTAACATTCGTCCCACGTTCATGTCAAGGTTTTCGACCATAGCATAATAAGCTTTAAGTTGATCGATCGAGCTTTTTGAATTTATTAAAGATTTTTCTTCTTTAATTTTTAGTCCTGGGACTTTATAGTTATCCTCCACATGAAAGTTTGGGGGGAATTGAATAGTTTTTTCCTGCCATTTTGCAATTAAATCGTCCGGAGCCCATTTATTTGAAAGCGTAAAATGAGGGGGTTCGACGGATAGTATGCAAAAGAATGGTTTATCGGAGTTAACTTGTTTCCCTAAATAATCAATTGCGAGATCGAATAAACCGTCAGTTTGGTATTTTTTTATTTGTTTTGGAGTAGGATCATCGTCTTCAAAATAATACCAATCAAAGAAATCATTGGCGATCTCGAATCCAAGCCATTTTTGCCAACGACCCTGATGACTAGGTGGAACAGGTGTTTTGTTTGCCTTTTTATGCGAGTGTTTGGGTAAAAGGGAATGCCCTCCATAAAGATGCCACTTTCCAAGATATATTGTATGATACCCTCCTTCGTTAAATTCGTCAGCAATCGTACGTTCAGCGGGTGACATGCGCCATTCAATGGCAGGTACAAAACGTGAGTGGGCATACTCTCCCGTTATTAGAGAAAAACGAAATGGAACGCAAATTGGATACGTGGAACAGGCATTCTGGAAGCGTACTCCTTTGTTTGCGAGGCGATCAATATTCGGAGTTGAGATGTTGGGATCTCCATAAATCCCTAACACGTGACGTCTTAACTGGTCGCTCAATATCACGAGAATATTTGGTTTCTTAGTCATAATTTATATTTAATCTCACAGATATATAATAATTTATTGAATGGACAAGAATACAAAAATAGCTTCACTTCACTCATCCCTTATAGGCAAGGAAAAGTAGAAAGTCGATCCTTTATTTATTCCTTCCGATTCCAACCAGATATTTCCGCCATGTAGTTCAACGATCTTTCTTGAAATATACAAGCCTAAGCCAGTACCTCCTGGTTCAACGTCCCATCCGCGCCCAAAGCGTTCTATCTTTCCGAACTGCTGGAACAAAATGGGTTTTTCGTCTTTTTCGATGCCGATACCGTTATCGGACACAGAGATAATGTAGAATCCGTCCTTAATTTCGGATTTTACTTCAATCGTACCGCCAGGAGGCGTGTATTTTATCGCATTAGAAAGCAAATTGTTTACGACATCGTAAATTTTTTCTTTTTCGAACAAGGTGATTAGTTTATCGTGAATATTTACAAAGATTTCATGATTCCTTTTTTTGGCAAGCAATCGAAGCTCTTCTATGCAGAATTTAATGAGAAAGGTTAAATCTTCTTTTATAACTTTTAATTGTGTCTTACCAGATTCTAACTTTGAGCTTTCTAAAAGATCCTTGACGAGACCCTCTAATCTCAAACTACCTCGTTTAATTTCTTCTACAATAGAAAATACATCATCATCAAGTTTCTCAGCGTGTAATGTTAAAAGTAGATCTGCATAACCCTTGATCGAGATGAGAGGTGTTTTAAGTTCATGAGAAGTTCTCCTCAATAAATCAGTTTTTAGCTTGTTCAATTCGCTTAATTTCTGGATTTGTTCTTTTATTAATTGTTCAGCAAGTTGACGCTCAGTAACATCGATAGAAACACTTGAAACTCCTATAACAGTACCATCTTTATCTCTGATGGGTTGGTATTTTGTTTCATAAGTTGCCTTACCAACTTGATTAATTGAAGTAAAACTCTCACCTGATAATGCCTTGTTAACGTCCTTAATTACCTCAGGATAATCACGATACATTTCAAAAAGAGATTGCCCAACCGCTTCACGTGGTTTAAGTCCTAATCCTTCAAGACCTTTACCTTCTGAAAGCGTGAACATGCCCTCTCTATCTATAGCCCATATTACTACTGGCGCGTTTGAAATTACCGTGTGAAACCGATCTTCACTATCCCGCAATGCCTCTTCGAAATTTCTTCGTTCAGTAATGTCAGTATCGGTCCCTACAAATCGCACTGCGTTACCTTCTGAATCCCTAAGGATTTTTCCTTGAACATCTATCCATCGAATTGATCCATCTTTGTGAATCATTCTATATTCAATGTGATAACCTCCCGTTTTTCCTTCTATGTGAGCCCTAGCAGCATTATTCACTATTTGAACCTCGTCGGGGTGAAAATGCGTACTCCATGATTTAATATCGTTAGGAATCTCGTCATCTCTATAACCAAGAATCCCTTTTACGGTGGGATCGATGTAGAATTCTCCTGTTTTAATGTTCCAATCCCATACGCCAGATTTTCCAGCACTTGAAGCTAGAGAATACCGTTCCTTGTAGGTCCGCAACTCGTCCATCATTTGTTTTCGCTGAGTAATATCCTCAATCCATAATCTAATTGTTTCGATTTTTCCGTCTTTGTCATATTGATTAACCCGGGTTCCAGATACCCATATTATGTTTCCATTTTTATCAATTAGTCTGAACTCGAGGTTTTGATATTCTTCCAACGGATCCAATATTTTAAAATCTTCGGGATGAATAATTTTCTTCGATAAATTTCTATCGTTAAAGTCTTCACGACTATAACCGACAAGGTCTAAGAAATTTTGATTGAGGTATGATAATTTTTCGTTTGCCACATTAATTTCTATAATGCCAAATTTAGACGACTCTAAAAGACTTCTATATTTTTTTTCAGATTCTCGTAGGGCATCCTCGGCTTTCATCTTTGCAATTGTACTCCCTATTTCTCTCCCAATATACTGTAACGTATCCTTTTCTTCTTCCGAGAATTCATAACGGCTTTTTGAGGCGATATTCAAGGCACCAACGATTTCTTCTTTAGAAAACAGTGGAACGCTGGCTAATGACAAGATGCCCCATTTTTCTGAGTTTTCGGGATCAATCTTTGGATAATTTTCTGTAAAAATGGGTTGACCTTTGATCATAACAATATCTCGTGGATTTACATCATATCTTACTTTTCTCACTCTTTCTACAAAATCAGCAGGGAGTCCTTTTACACTTGCCATTTCTATTATTTTTTCATTTTTATCGGCAATATATACAGCCCCTCCCTCAAAATCCATCAATTCGAGAGTGGAACTTAACACGCTATCCAAAAAAGAAAAAAAATTTGTAGCTTCATTACTTGCAATGATGATGTGGTTTAAGATTTCGTTTTTTTTTAAGCGCTTTTTTGATTGTTCCTCTATTAGTTCTGGTTGAGATTCTTTCATGTATTAACAAAAATATAGTATCGAATTCTTTATATAAATCTATCATTTCATACATTCTAAGAGATATGATTTAAAATTTCTGAGAGGTTTTCTATCGTTATGAGATTTGGTACATTAATTTCTTTTTCGAACGGAAACTCGTATGTACGCTTACACAATATTGTTTGTAACCCCGCTCTATAACCGCCAACAATGTCAGCGTATTCGTCTCCGCATATGATACAATTTGCTGCTTCGTTTTCTAATCCCATTTTCTTTAGCGTGTGGAGAAAAATTTCTGGATCTGGTTTTCTCTTCAAAAATTTAGCGGAGGTGACGACCGCATCGAAAAATTGATATAAGTCATATTTTTTTAAAAGATTTTTGACCATTGAATGATTGGGATGATTGGACAAGACTGCCATTTTAACATCGTCCAACGCAGAAATCTTTTCTAAGGTACCTTTAGTGTATTCAAAAGGTTTCCATTCTTTCTGTTCAAAAGAGTGATAAATGTTAGAAAGCTCTTTATAGACGTTCTCATCAAGATTTTCCAGTACCTCTTGAAAAATATAGGAAGTTGGATACTCTTGTTTTGTTTTACGGCTCTTTTTGAAGAAATAACCCCTCTTGTTGCTAAATATTTTAAAAAATTCTTTAACAGCTACATCGTCCTTCAATATTTCCGATTTTTTTAAATAATCTACTGACTTTTGTAACCCCCGCTTATAACAGTCCATGTACTTATCGAGTGAAACGTCTTCGAAATAAAAGAGCGTAAAACCAAAATCAAACAAAATTCCT
>JAEORV010000205.1 GCA_016840695.1 Promethearchaeota archaeon | reverse complement strand
TTTAAAATTTCCTCCTGAACAATATTATATTGATCAGATAAAAAAACTTTCTGAGGTATTAGATCATCAAGAGATCTATTTGTTTTTATTTACAGATGATCCCAATCCGAAAAGCTTGGCTTCCCGTATTGAAAAATGGATAGGTTTAAATAATATTTCATTTCATTTTAGAAAGAATAATAGTCACGACAAAAATGTTTTGGCTGATTTTTTTTCCATGATGGAATTTGATTATTTTATTCGGGGTGGAGATTCAAGTTTTTCTGTTGTATCTGATTTTTTATCAAACCATGTAATGTCAATTTTTCCAACTTCTTGTCATTGGGAAAAAGATAAAGAAGATAAATACTATCTTGTTATGGATGATGTAGTTTATCAAAAAAATTAAAAAATATTTAATTATAATTTACATGTTTTATAACATGAGCATATGAAGGCGTATATTTGTTTGCTCTTAAGTTGTATTTCTTTTCTCTTTGCTGAAAGTGATTCTAATAATCAAGTTCTTATTAGAAGGCTAAAAGGTCTTATTTTTTATGGAGAAAATGATTCAGTTAAATTAAATGGTGAGCTTAATTTTTCTGGAATAAAAACAGAGGATGTTTTTATTCCGGATGAGCAAGATTTTATGTGTATCATGAAAGGTTTTCTTGGTAAGGAGATTACTGAAAAAGAAATCCAAACTATCCGCACAAAGATTATTGACTACTACAAAAAACACAATTACTCGTTTGTAGTTGTCAATATGCCATCTGGTCAAAATATCACTACAGGTGTTTTAAGAGTTTTAGTTGTACAGGGAAGGCTTGGAACAGTAAAAGCAGAGGGAGCTAGATACTTTTCAAATGACAAAATTAAAGAACAGATAACAACAAAGCCTGGACAGATTATCAATAACTGTACAATGTTAAATGATCTTATGTGGATTAATAGTAATCCATACTTAGACACTCAACTGATATATAAACCTGGAGAAAAACCAGGCTATACAGATGTACTTTTAAAAACTTGTGATCATTACCCGTTAAGTGCATTTGGTGGATATGAAAACACCGGAAATATCATTGGAGGAAATTCAAGATATTTTGCTGGTGCAAATATTGGTAATCTTTTTTCTCTTGATCATGAACTTAGATATCTATTTGTTACATCTTCAAATTCTAATAGATGGTATTCACATACCGGTGCTTATGTATACAGGTTTAGAAATAGGCAAAGTATTGAATTAAATGGAGCTTATACAATTGCAAGTCCTTCAGAAATAGATGTATCTTCAAAAGGTAGAGGATGGAGAGTTACAGGGAGATATATTATCCCTTACAACTATAACTCGTTACAGTCAGATTTTTTTGTAGGATATGAATTTAAAAGAACAAATAACTTTTTATCTTTTGCAAACACCTTACTTTTTGACAAGAAGTTCGATATTTCTCAATTTGTTTTAGGGTATCGAGGTAAAAAATCTTTTTTCTGTGGACAAACAGCCTTTGGACTAACATTATTTTTAAGTCCTGGTGATATGACCGCTTACAATAAAACCAGTATTTTCGAATTAGAAAGACCTGGGGCACAAAGTGACTATGTTTATGGAGAAATATTCTTAGATGAGTACACAGAGTTTTGGAAGGGGTGGGCTTGGTTATTGAATGCTAAGGGACAATTTTCAACTGAAAAACTCCTACCTTTAGAGGCTTTCTCTTTAGGAGGTTTTTATACTGTTCGTGGTTATGATGAAAATGAAGTGATCGGTGATAATGGAGTTTTAATAAAAAATGAACTTCGCGCTCGTCCTTGGAAAATCTACAGAAAGAATTGCACAAGACTTCAGCCTCTTGCTTTTGTTGATTTTGGAGTGATTGCAGATGCAGATAAGAATATTATTAGTAAGAATTCTACTGTGCTAGCTTCAATTGGACTTGGAATTAGATTTTCCTACGCTACTAATGTAATCGCTAGAGTTGACTACGGTTATCAACTACATGAAATTGATAGACTTGTTGATGAATCTAATAGTCATGGTAGATTTCATGTCCAAGCATCTCTTAATTTCTAATAACTTCTATCTTTTAATTTATGTAATTAACTTAGTTTAATAATGGTTGCATTTCTAATTAAAAAGATTTATTTGTTAATTAATAATAAATAAATCCGTATTATGTTGCGTTTTTTTGTTTTTATATTTTTTACTTCTGTTTTGATTTCTAACCCTTCAGGTGAAAGGGTTACTTATGGAAAAGTGGAAATCACAAGAAAAGGAAATCAATTATCGATTTTTCAGAAGGGATCAAAAAGTATAGTTGAATGGGATCGATTTTCAATTGATCAAAATGAGATCACAGAATTTATACAACCATCATGTAAAGCAGCTTTACTAAACAGGGTTAATGGGGGTGATCCTTCTCAGATATTAGGAACATTAAAAAGTAATGGCTCAATTTACCTACTAAATAAGCAAGGAATTCTGATTGGTAAGGATGCGATTATTGATGTAGGTTCTTTTGTAGCTTCTACTTTAGAGCTTTCTGATCAGAAGTTTTTGGAAGGAAAGGAGCTAACTTTTAGTGGAGAAAGCCTTTCATCTATTGTCAATCTAGGAAAAATTTGTGCTGAGCATGATATTTATCTTTTTGCGCTAAATGTTGAAAACCAGGGAGAAATCATTTCTGAAAAAGGAACAGTAGGTATTGGAGGAGGAGAAATTCTTTTACAAGAAGCTGGCAAGGAAAGGGTTTTTGTTTCTTTAGAAAAAGAGGGGAGCGTATCGAATACAGGAATAATTGATGCAGCGCAAGTGGAGCTGAAAGCTTGTGGTGGAAATCTTCATTCTTTGGCGGTCAATCATGAAGGGTACATTCATGCTTCTTGTATAGAAGAGCGAAATGGAAATGTATACTTGCAAGCAGAGCAAGGAAAAACAAGAGTATCAGGAGAAATAGTTTCAGAAGGTGATGTACATCTTTTAGGATCGACTGTTTTAGTAGGTAAGCAAGCTCTTATAGATGTTAGTAAAAGTGGAAAAGCTGGAGAGATCTTAATAGGTGGTGATTACCAGGGAAGCAATCCGGAGATTCCAAACGCTAAGTGGACCTTTGTAGGTAGGGATGTTCAGTTAAAGTCTAATGGCTTAGGAGAAGGTGATGCTGGAAAGATCATTATATGGGGGGATACTAGAGCGATTTTTCATGGATATGCTGAAGCTAAAGGTGGAGATATCTCAGGTGATGGTGGGTTTATAGAAGTTTCATCCCCTTCATTAGTATATAAGGGCTCAGTATCAACAGATGCGATTAATGGAGCGGTAGGTACTTTGTTGTTAGATCCTACTGATATTACCATTATAAATGGCCTTGCGGGTGGTTCTACTCCGTCATTCCCAACTGGGATGACAATGGGTGGAGATGATCTTTATGAACCTGCTTCTACTGCTACATTAACAGATGGAGATATTATTGCTGGATTAGCTTCTTCAGCTGTTGTGATATCTACTGCTGGTGCAGGTGGAAATCAAGGCACTATTTCGATGGGAACTAATGTAAATATCACTTGGGCTACTGATAATGAACTTACAATGATTGCTGATAAGTCAATTCGTATTTTTTCAACAGCTGCTTCAATTACAAACACAAGTAGCACAACAGGGCCAATCCCAGTTATAAATTTGCAAGCTAATGTTGCTGGTGGAGCTACTGGGTCTAGTGAAGGGATACTTAATCAGGGAACAATTACTACAGTTGGAAGGAGTATTCGTTTAGTAGGACGAGGTGCTACAGGAACATCTCAATCCTATGGTATTCAGATGAACTCTGGAGATATTTTAACACAATCAGGTTCTATTACTTTATCTGGCACAGGTGGAGGAGATGGCACCGGGACAGGGACTGGAACTTCGGGGATATTGATAACTTCTGGCAGTGTGACTTCAACAGGAGCTAGTGCAGGAGATGTTATTTTAAGAGGAGTAGGAGGAAATAGTAGTTTAAATAGTGGGGTTAGTCTTTCATCAACAAATGCAGTAACTACAAATGGAGCAAATATTTTCATAATAGGAAAAGGTTCTACTGCAGCAGGTATTGAGTCTACAATTGGCATTACCTTAAACTCAGGTGTACTTTCAACAAACACGGGTAATATTGGTATTTCAGGTTATGGAGGTAGAGGGGGGCCTCAAAATGGTCTTGGTATCTCTATAGTTAACGGAGGAAGTGTTCTAACTGACACAGGTAACATAAGTATAGAGGGGCGAGGGGCTACTTTAGGTTCTAGCGGTATTAACTCCGGGGTATTTATAGGTGGTTCAACCACTACAAGTGTATCAACTACATCTGGTACGATAAATATTGATGGAATTGGTGGAAGTGTCGGGTTTACGAATAATGGAGTTGAGATTTCTACAAGAGGGGTGGTTTCTTCTACAGGGTCATCTCCAGTAGGAAAGATCACAATTAATGGAATGGGGGGCATAAGCTCTTTTAGTCATGGTGTTTTAATATCAGATAATGGAAGGGTTACATCAGTAGGTGGGGATATTGGTATTTCAGGAACGGCTACATCTACTTCATCTGGGATTTATGGTGTAGGTCTAACGGGTACTGGAGTTGTCCAAACTACTGGTGGTAAAATTGGAATTACAGGTACTGCAGCAGGAAGTGGAAATACTAATTATGGAATCTTATTACAAAGACCTATTCAAACAACAGCAGGAGTAGTGAGTTTATCTGGGACTGGAGGTGGAAATGGATCTGGTTCTCAGAATTTTGGAGTTTTTATAGACGGAGGATCAATAGGTTCTACTGGATCTGGAGCAGGATTGATAGCTTTAGTAGGGGTTGGAGGTA
>JAEORV010000204.1 GCA_016840695.1 Promethearchaeota archaeon | reverse complement strand
CAAAAATAAACCCAGATGGCTCGACAAGTTTAAGTTATGACCACGAGGAATTAAAAAATATCGATTTGAAGAAAGATCATTTAGATCTCCCAGGATGGGCAACCAATTATGCGAAAAATGAACTTCATGAGCTTATCGATGCTTATTCTGATATAGATGAGGAGAAATTATGGTCAAATCTCGAATATTTCTTGAAAAAAACTGTCCCCGTTGCTGAAGAATCGGAAGTCCTCATGGCAATTCATCCTGATGATCCACCTTGGTCGATCTTTGGTTTACCTCGCATTATTACAGATGGAGCGGCATTGGAACGTCTCGTAAATATCGTGGATAGTGAATCTAATGGTTTAACTTTCTGTACTGGTTCGTTAGGACCAAATAGAGGAATGAATCTAATTAAAAATATTCGGAAGTTTGGTGCAATGAAGCGCATTCATTTTACTCATGTAAGAAATATTAAACATACAGGCGAGCATAGCTTTCAAGAAACTGCACACACTACAGAATCAGGGGATATTGATGTTTTTGAAGTAATGAAAGCATATAGCGATCTAGGATATACTGGAGCGATTAGGCCAGATCATGGACGGATGATTTGGGGCGAAACTGGAAAACCTGGATATGGATTATACGATCGAGCATTAGGGGTAATGTACCTTAGCGGGCTCTGGGAAGCGCTACAGAAAACCAAATAGTTCAAAAATATAAAAAAGAGTGAAAAAAATGAAAAAATTTATGGATGAGAACTTTCTCTTGCAATCTCAAACAGCTATCAAGTTATTTCACGAGCACGCGAAAAAAATGCCAATATATGATTATCACTGTCATCTATCAGCAAAAGAGATTGCCGAAGATATTAACTTTGATAATATTGGTCAAGCGTGGCTTGCTGGAGATCATTATAAATGGCGAGCGATGCGAACAAATGGAATTGCAGAAAAATATTGTACAGGTGATGCTTCTGATTACGAGAAGTTCGAAAAATGGGCGGAAACCGTTCCAATGACGATACGTAATCCTCTTTATCACTGGAATCACTTAGAACTTCAAAGATTCTTTAATATTAACGCTTTACTTAGTCCAGAAACCTGTAAAGAAATCTACGATAAAAGTTCAGCACTATTAAAAACGCCTGAATATTCTGTTCGCAATATCATGAAGAAGATGAATGTTAAAATCTTATGTACCACGGATGATCCTGTTGATTCCCTTCAATATCATCAAAAAATTAAAAACGACGGATTCGAAATAAAAGTACTTCCCGCGTTCAGGCCAGACAAAGCAATGGCAGTGAACAATACTAGCATTTATATAAAATATCTGAAAAAACTAAGCGAGGTCTCAAATACCAAGATAAATGACTTTTCAAGTTTAATGGATGCGATAGATAAACGACATGGTTTGTTCCATGATTTTGGCTGTCGATTAGCGGATCATGGCGTGGAATACCTTTTTGCTGAAGATTACACGCAAGAAGAAATTGATAAAATATTTACCAAGGTCATATCTAGTACATCCTTATCTATCGAGGAAATCGCCAAATTCAAGTCAGCATTTCTATACGAGGCTAGTCGTTTAAATAATAAGCGTGGGTGGGTTCAACAACTTCATATAGGAGCCTTTAGAAATAATAACACTCGATTGTTTCAAAAAATAGGACCAGATACTGGATTTGACTCAATAGGTGATTATCCTCAAGGAGATTCTATGGTAAATTTTCTAGATCGCCTAGATAAGACAAACGAACTCGCAAAAACAATTATATATAATATGAATCCTCGAGATAACGCATTAATTGCTTCAATGATTGGGAATTTTCAAGATGGTTCTTTTCCCGGAAAGATACAGTTTGGCTCAGGATGGTGGTTCCTAGACCAGAAAGATGGAATGGAAGCACAAATGAATGCATTATCAAATATGGGGCTTTTAAGTCGATTTATTGGGATGAATACTGATTCTCGGAGTTTTCTTTCGTACCCACGACACGAATATTTTCGGAGAATACTATGCAATTTGATCGGAAACGATGTAGAAAACGGAGAAATGCCAGCAGATATGGCGCTTCTTGGAAAATTAGTAGAGGATATCAGTTATAATAATGCCGTGAACTATTTTGGAATTGAGCTATAAAAAGTTTATATTGTTAGTTCTTTAGTGTAGTAATAGGTCTAGATTGTAGGGTATATAATTTCTCGTTTTCAAACGCCCATTCAATATCTTGAGGATAATTAAAGGTATTTTCTGCTTTTAAACCTAAATCGTACAATTGACGAATTTGATTATCATTTAACGAAAATTTTTCCCTATAAAATGTATTTGTTTCAATTAAAACCGTTCCTGAACGAATAGAGTTAGGAATTGATTTTTTCTCTTTTTTACCTGTCGTCTTTTCCAAAATCTTGAAATTTCCTTTCTGTAATATAATCATGTCTGGATTAACAGAATTATTTACTATAGATTCTCCGAGTCCCCAGGAAGAACTTATTAACATTTGATTTCTATCGTTATTTAATATATTTGATGTGTACAAAACTCCTGAAACACTTGCATTTACCATCTTTTGAATGATAATTGCCATTCTAATCTTGTCCAACGATAGAGTGCTATTCTTTTTTTTCATGTGAAGGAAATATAATAAAGCCTGAGGCGAGAAAAATGATGCCCAGCATTTCTTCACAGATTTAATCACATCATTAATGTTTCTCTGATATAAGTACGTGTTTGCTTGACCCGCAAATGAAAAATGTTTACTATCTTCAAATGATGCCGAAGATCTCACTGCAAAGGAACTATTTGCATAATTAAGTAGAATGTGTCCCCTTTTGATCTCCTTAATAATGATCTCTGGAATTTGTGTTTTCATTACTAAATCAATGATTTTTGCTGAATGTTCAATAACCTCATGCTTTGAATAAGACGTGGAGAGTAAGTCTTTTAATTCATCGCAATAATTTGATTCATTTATAAATTTTTCATATGATTTAGTTGTAATAATGTATCCGGGTGGTATATTCGCTCCAATTTTAATTAAATTAATTAATTTTGATCCTTTTCCTCCATGTAATTCTGAACTAGGCGTTGCAGTTATTAGAAAATTAATATGTTCCATTCTTTAATATTTCCAGTAATCTTATAAGATTTTACTTAATTTATTAAAAATAAATTACCCTTATTTTCTTTATCTGTTGAGATCTTTGCTTTTTTTCCATTAAGTTCTGTTAATTCTTTTGTTTCAACTTTGAGATTCATGATGCAAGGAATTTCAAATTCTCGTGATACAGTGGCTAAATGAGATCCGGCACCTCCAGTAGTGCATAAAACACCTTTCAAATCGGAAAAAATTGATCCAAGAATCCTTGTCCCGGCATCGTTTACCAAGCATATTTTTTCTTCGGCTTCGTCAAAAATCTCAATTACATCGTTAATGCTTTCTATGTAAACTAATTCTCCTTCTGCGTCTGATTTTGATGAGCAAGACAAACCATTCCCTATTTTTTTCATATGAACCAATCGAATAAAGAAATCATATAATTAATAGATATTTTCTTTTAGATTAGAACATTTAAAAAATTTGACATTTAATCTTTTGAATGATTTTAGATTAAAAGAAAGAATCAGCGGATACAGGAGTTTGTATCCTTATATTTTTCTGGCTATTGTCTTCAATAATTGAAATAAGCGCAGAAATATTTTGTTTTGTTTCGTAGACTATTTCTTTTTCTTCGCCTTTCTTCCATTTATTGAATCCCGTGAGAATTGATGTGGTTTCAAATAAGCCTTCTTGTAATCCAGAGAGTTTTACTGTCACTCCTTCAAGATCTTCCTTCGAAATATTTTCTATCTTTAGCGTATATTTCTCAAAGTCAGATTCAATTGAAGTTACCTTGAAAATCTTTTGGAATTTTGAAGATACACCGTCAAACAACGAAGGTGCTCCTGCCCCTACGCCTGCGAATAAATCAATCCCCTCATTTTCCTCGTCTATTGGTCTCGAGACGATGGTTATTGGCATTTCAAATCTGATGATATCGCGTCCAAACTCAGGTTTCTTTTTACCGATTATCATTAAAGACCATTGCGAATAATCACCGTATTTTAATCCCCAATACTCCTTCTCTGTCGGTTCCCATAAATAATTATGACTTGGCTCTGCAACTTCGGGTACTTTTAACAATAAAAAACCTTCGTCAGTATTCTTAGTTTTTATATCTCCAGCAATTGCGGGAGGCAATTCTTCCACTTTCCTGCACGTTTTACCATAAGCTTCGCAATAGCACACGAGATTTGCTTTTTGAAGTAGTCGTATTTCAATTTGTTTTAGATTTTGAGAAGAATAGTTGATCTTAATCGTTTCTCCTGGTTTAAATACGTCTTTTGTGATGTCAACGTTTAAGCCTGAAATAGAAAGAGATATAGGGTTTTGTTTTATTGCTTGAACTCTAGATTCCTTTAAGTTAATATTAATTTCGTGAGTTTTTTTGACAATGAGATCATCTTCTGGATTAACCGGGTTTTCTTTTCTAAGGATTAGTTGAATCAAGTATTCTAAATTCCGATTTTTTATTGTTGGAACGACATTATTTTTTATCAGCATTGCTTTTTCACGGATATACTCCCCCGCTTCAAAAAAACCCGTAGAGAAAATTTCTTCTTTATTAATTTGGAGTTCTTTCACGCATGGTGGAGTGGTAATTAATCTAATCCCACTCCATATTAGCGAAGTGTCTTCGTCAAAATCAAATTTCGTCTTAATACTTAATTTATCGCCGACATTTACGCTGCCGTTATTTAAATCACTAAGCTCCAATTTCAATTTTCACAATGCTCCAATTTTTT
>JAEORV010000203.1 GCA_016840695.1 Promethearchaeota archaeon | reverse complement strand
TTACTTTTTGAATACCGAACATTTGGACAATAATTAGTAGTTTTTCTTTGCGTAGTTTTAGATTCTAGCGAAACTGATTTTTGTTTTTTACTGTCTACTTTTTGTAATACGGCAAGCAGGTCCTTTGATGGTTTTCCATCAGTAGGCAACCCGTTGTCTAACTGATACTGTTTAATTGCTGCTTTAGTTTTTTCCCCTGGATAACCATCTGCTGGTCCCGGGTTATACCCAGCATCAATCAAATATTGCTGTATTTGCCTATTTTCTTCTCTGGTTAAACTAGATGGTGAAGCTGTGACCGTTCGGCTTTGCGCCTGTGAAGTATCTTCATCGGCATTTATATCGTTATCTTTTTTCTCTGCATTTCCAGTAACTGCGTTTGAAACATCATCAACCGCTTTACCTAAATCCTTTTTAAAATTATTGAAAAAATCCCCAACGCCAGCCAAATAAATAGGTGAATGAGTATTCTGAGAGTATTTTGGGTTCTCTGAGGAAGAAGCTACAGAATAGGAACTAAATAAAATGATTGATGAAAATGTGAGTATAGAAAGCCGTTGAAACATTGCTAGATGTCTCCCTTTAATCCGTGCAACCCGGCTTTCTTCCATGTTCATCCTTGAAGAACCGTGGCTTTCCGGCCTCATCTCACAATGAGTGTGGCTTTTGTCATTAACTCGCTAAAATCTACCAAAAAGTAAATTAATTCTCCACCACTAGACACCCGTTATATTGACTTAAAGCAAGTTTTTTCGTTGTTTTAAATCCTTCGTCATTAGGTTCTGTTGATAATTCAATTATTACAGTTATATGAACAATTCTAGGCTAGACTGTTGTCCCCTGAGTCCAGAAATTAGAAAACGTCATTGCTAGCGGGAAAATTTAGAAAAAACCCTCCCCCATTACCAAAAGCGCGAGACTTTTCCTGAGAGCAGCCTATCATTTATAGAAATACCTAAAACATCAAAATCTTAGATTCTATAAATTGGATTAATCTAGCTCTAAACTGCTAAGGTTAAGCTGTTTCATTTTTTGGGAGAAAGTCACTACAGATGCTTTATCTACCTTGAAGGCCGCAGCAGAACTTACACAAATGCATTAGGTGATTAAAATACTACTAATCTAAATATGGTAGCGATTCATCGGCTTCTGAAAACAATTCTTTATTAAGGAGTGCACAATCCTTTTTGGAAAGAGCAAACTTTCTATCGAAACTATTTAAAAAACCGTCTCCTACAGGATCAAGATCTTCTCCCTTTGCCCATTCAATTGGATAATAATTTTTTGCCACAAAAAATGTAAAAGCAAGAGGAGATAACTGTCTCCTGAGTGCTACCCTACTGCTCTGAAATACACCAATATGCAAATGAGCTGCAGGATGTTTCGTTGGCAAATAGCTCTGAGGTTCATAATCATACCGGATTGGAGGAACTAAAAAACTCAATTCTGCTTCATCAAGTTCCTGAGAATATAATTCACCTAAAACAAATACTTCACCCTCTGTGATCATGTCTTTAGAAAATCCTTCAAATGTATCAGATACCAGATAAGGGTTTGGGTAAAAGGCATACCTCATAGATTGATGATCGCCAATGCCATGGATAGAAAATTGAAAAAAAGAATAATCCTCTAAAATAAAATTATAATGGGCCAAGCCTAAGGCTGAGCGATAAATATCTTCATATTTTGAAGTTGAATTTAAAATCACTTTTTTAAATTCATCATCAACAGCCAAATTTTTTTGATTAGGAAACCGGGACCAATCAGTTAAACCGAGACTATTCATCAAATCAAATGATGAAACAATAGAAGTTCTGAAATCACTTTGGGTCATGATTTTTTTATCGCATCTTGTTGAATCTTCTCCTTAAGAAGATCCAAATCATCTTCTGTCATATTTAAATCAAGCATGAGTTGTTGCATTTTACTTAAGTTTACAGATTTTTCTGACAAATCCCTTTGAACCATTTCAATTTCTGCAGGATCTGGATAAACGAAAGAAAACTCCGGAAAATTTTGTATTGCCTTTTCCATTTCATTCATTACATCTGTTGCATGAGGAGCTATGCCCGACACTCTAAGCCACGCTCTCGACCTTGTGAAAGCAGTAAAAAGCATATTTCTGGATCTGCGATCTTTTAAATAAATTGATATGGCATCAACGCCAACTACTAGTACAACAGCAGCTTCATTGCCCTTTGCTTTATAAACAGTTGACACAGAGACATGATTTTCTACAAAAAATTTAGGTACCGTAAATGCAGCATTTTGCAGATTGTTAATACTGATATCTATTTCTGATAACTTGTTACCTATTTCAATGAAATAGGATTTAGCATGTCTATCATCCAGAGAAATTATAAGAATATCATGTGGCTTTAGTCCCTCAGATATAAACTCTTTTACTTCATTCACTATCCATTCTATTTCTGATTCAAAATTATCAAATTGACCATACTTTATTATTTCATTTCGAGACTCATAATCAGAAAGATTCAGTGGACTATGAATAGCAGGACGACTAATTTTTATGTTAACTCCTTTTTTACACTCACCCTGTGTTATCTCGTATCCTAAGTCTTCCCAATGACTTTTTCCTTCTAGCATTTGTACGGGTTGATCACTATACAACCCCATCCCCAGAGCATGAGCACACATCAATATTTCCGGAGGATTACGATAACTCCTTTTTAAAACAACATCGTGAGAAAAAAGACCTTTTGAAATATTTTGAGATGCTCTATCTAAATCCATGATAGGATTATTATTTATATCTACACCAAAAGTCTTACTAACGTCTTGGGGTTTAACATCCATAATGGTCTGAAGTTCATCATAGGCCCAAACAATGTTTCTGTCGTAATCTTCTCCTTTACATATGCTGAAACATAACTTATAAAATGATGCTGGTAAGTCTTGGCCTTCATCGATAAGAATATAGTCATATTTTTGCTGGATTTGTTTAATTACAAGAAGCTCCTCACACACCTGTTCAAATTTAGTTCTATTATTTACAGGTACTATTTCTCTGAAAGCTTTTGGCCTAATCCCATTATCCTGACATGCATTAAAGTAAACCCCTGATGTAGACCTACCGCCCCAAGCATGCAATATATGTAATTTTTCCCAATCAGGATCTTGGTCATTAAATTGTCTATAGAATTTTGTGATAAGTTGCTTAATTAAGTCATAGAGACTTTTTGTCCAAAAAGTAATTAAAATTAGTGAGTCTGGATTGTCTAAATGTAAATGTGCGGCTCGCATTGCAAGCACAATTGTTTTACCAGAACCAGCTATTCCTCTAATTCGCTGAGGTCCATTAACGATATTTATCGCTGCTCGTCTTTGGTCGATATCAAAGGTAGCTATCTTTTCTTCCATTTTTGCCAAAGCATAAGCTTTAGATGTAGCGGGTAACTCAGCGATATTTCTATCGTCTTGCCGACTTAATGCCTTGGTACCTTCCAATAACGAAATTAAGTCTTCCCACTGCTCATCAGTGAGTAAATCTTGCGCATTATCATTAATTAATTTTTGTACATCCTGATCTTCATGCAAAATAGGTGTATCTGTATTAACGTTTTCAAAACCTGTATCTGAATTTAGGCAAACTATTGCTGAATTGACTGATAAAGCTATTTCTCTTTTACTTTTTCTTAGTGTTTTACTTCTTAAGAACTTTCCATACAAAATAGTATCAAGCTGAATTAGTTCTTGATCTGCTATATTGAAATTCAGTGTATCCCTATCGACTTCTACAACCGGAGCAAAGACATATAAGCCATGTGATTTCGTAGCTAATAAAACTTTTGATCTATATAAATGATTTGACTCATCTCGAAATATTGGAAAATTGTAATAAAATATCGAATCACTAATATTTAATGAATTAGTACATTTTTCCAAAATGCTTTGTAATTCTCTTGCTGCTGGGTCTACCACAAGGGAAGAAGAAGCAATCCTCTTTTCCATACTCATAAAAGCTTCCTATTAATTAGTTACACAATATTGCAGAACTAATCCTGACATTAAAATAATTCGTAGATGAATTGTATTTCTATGTTTTCCTACAAAAAATATTTTTACTTACCTTTCATTTCTAAGGGCACTGCCCTTAACAAGACTAGAATAACAAGTTCCCTCAATAGCGAAAAGTTAGTGGAACACCATGCCTAAAAATAATCTAAACAACACCTTGTCACTAGCCAAAACGCGAGCTTTATTCACTGAACGGCATATTATTAAGTGAAATACCCTGCATATGAGGTTTTCTGATGACAAATGATGTAACAACCCTATTCCAAGACCTAACTGACAAACAAAGAACAGGGGCTCTCATGGCAGCTGCAGGGCACTCCTGCAATGATATTGCCCAACACCTCAAGGTTAGGCCTGAGACAGTCAGCAGGTGGTCCCAGATTCCCAGCTACAAGCAATTACTCTACTCCACTGCCAATACCATCAGAGATGATGAGATGAGCAGGATTACAGACCTCAGAAAGAAGGCCTTTGATGCCCTAGAAGCTGCTCTGGACAATATTTGGGAGCCAAAGCTCAGGCTACAGGCAGCAGTCAAAATTCTTGAATTGACTGAACCAGTTCAGAGCTATGAAGCGGGCTCTAAGCAGTCTAGCTAGATTTAGCGTCCCTTTGCATCTATTTTCTAAAAAGTCCGGTATGAGACCGCTACAGAAGCTCCTAGATTCAAATATTCCGAAAATCGCATACATGAACTAGGAATCCTGATTCCATTACAGCCACAATTACCAAAAAAACAGACTGGATGCAGCAGAGTTAATGAAAGTGACGAATATCCCATACCTTTTTATTTAGGAAAAAATATTTA
>JAEORV010000202.1 GCA_016840695.1 Promethearchaeota archaeon | reverse complement strand
ATGCTTGGCTCTAAATGCTTGTGTAATTTCTCCAACATTCTTCTCTCTTCTCAAGGCTTGGGCAAGTTTATCTAAATCTTCTGGATGTATGATTTTTCTCGATGATTTTCCAATTAAATCTTCTTCAGAATATCCCAAATTTTTTATGAATGCTTTTTCATTGATGTATTCATAACGAAATTTGCCATTTATAATGCATATCATATCAGAGGGCAATAAATCCTCTAAATATCTGATAACTAGCTCCAATGCTTCCATTTTTGTTTTTTTTATGAGAATATCCATTGGAAACAATAACTTAAATCTTTAATTCTAAAGTAATTCTTTTCTGATTAAATTCTAAATAAATTCAAGAGTATGACTAACTTTTTTTATTGTATTAAGTGATAAATTGACATGAATGTAATATCTTTCTTATGATTCTAATGCAAATAATAGTATTTAAAACAAATTGTAATAGTACTTCTAGAAAACATTTATATTCATTAATGTCGCAAGTGTAACTATGGAAGTCCACGAATTTAATTTTTTGGGTTTTTTAAAGTCGAGATCGAGCGTTAAAAACTTCATATTTCAAAAGATTGAGAACGATACCCTAAAAGAGATTTTGGAATGTGCCCGCTGGACCCCATCACAGCACAATAATCAACCATGGAAAGTAAACCTGGTCGTTCACCCCACATTAAAACGAATGCTCGCAGATCTTACCGTAGAAGGAGGAATCATGGAGAATGCATATGCGAATTTCGTGATATTTTTAGACAAAGAGAGAAGTGAAAATCGACAAGTTGATATTCAAGCGATTGGAGCTTTAATACAAAACATTCTTTTAGCAGTACATTCCAAAAAGTTAGGTGCCATGATCCTCAGCGACATCGTGAAAAATAAAGAAGCCGTGAACGAAATATTTAAGTTAGACGTAAAACAATACGAATTAATGGGAGTTATCGCAGTAGGCGTGATAGACGAAAAAATGGAAGAAAAGTTCAAAAAACCAAAAGAAAGGAGATTTATCGAAGAATTTAGCGAGATTTTTTAACTAACTTCTATATTATTTGAAGGAGAACGGATATAATGGTTATTGAAACGAATATAACTAGAATGTTTGGGATCAAGCACCCCATTTTTGGAGCGCCAATGGCACCGTTTTACACGACCGAGTTAACTATTGCCGTATCGGAAGCGGGAGGGTTAGGTTGCCTTAGTCATACGTTCCTAACAGGGAAGGGAACGCTTACAGAATTAAAGCACAATATGTTACAAGTCATCGAACATACCGACAAACCTTTTGGATTTAACGTGAGAACGGCTAGAACTCAGCTCGACGCTCCAAGCATTTGTCGAAAAGCTCCAAAGTTCATAATGAGCAATCCAAAATTGAGAGAACAGTGCAAGTACTTCTTAACGAGTGCTGGAAGTCCAATAGTAATGGAAAAAAGTAGAGCGTATCAAAGATTAAAAGAAAGCAATCCTGATGTAAAACATTTTCATGTATCGCCGGCTCTCTGGCTTGCTGATAAAAGCATTGAAGCGGGAGTTGATGGATTGGTAATTACGGGAAGCGAAGGAGGAGGACACCAATCTTACGAACAAATAACCACTTTAGTATTGCTCCAACAAGTGCTGCAAAAATACCCAGACGTCCCGATAATTGCGTGTGGAGGATTTGCAAACGGGATTGGGCTTGCTTCTGCTATAGCAGCTGGTGCTGGTGCAATTGCGATGGGTTCCCGATTTATATCGTCTAAGGAGAGCGAATTTCACGAAAATTACAAGAACATCGTCCCTCCCGCACAAGCGTCAGATACGACTTTAGTGACTGGCTCGCTTGCTCCCATACGACTGTGGAAAAACAATTATACCGCACATCACGGGCTTGTTGCATCCCGGGAAGAAAAGATTGCTGAAGAGCAAGAGAAAGACATCCAGACATTAATTGACGAAGTAGTGGCTTATGAAATCGTTTATACTGAAGGAGATATTTTCGACGGGGCCGTCCCATTAGGTCAGAGCATAGGTGCCATTAATTCAATAGAGTCCGTTCCATCTATAATTGATGAAATTGTTAGTACAGCAGAAAAATTGCTTAAAAGCGCAGCTTCTAACATAAAATGAGATGTGAATGTTCTTTCCCATTACTTGGCAAAAATTGCCCTTTTTTTGCGTTTTGGATTTTTTGCTAATTCTTTTAACTTTTCCACCCTATCAGCCGCTTCTGCATCTTGAGGATCGAGGTCTACCACGATTTCAAAGCATTGCCTTGCCTTTTCGTATTTTTTTAACTCGGTATATGCTTCACCCATTTTAAACATGGCGGTGATGTAAATAGCGTCGATGCTTGGAATTTTTTCGAAACTCCTGATGGCTTCTTCGTAATTTGCCATGTCAAAGTGCCGGTTACCAATATTAAGCCAGTCTAACGGATCTGGGAAGGGCATTCTATTTTTTTCACCTAAATGAGTGAATCTCTCCTCTTATTTTAATTTTTTGTCTAACTTTTGTAGTAATAAAAGAGGTTACTACTTCACTGTTTACTTGCTTTCTTCTTGTTCTTCCTGGATTCTTGTATATCAATTGTGAAAAACTCGTTCCCATAGTGTGAATACAAGGCTGCTGCAGGGTTGTGTGGTGCTGATCTGTCTTTTGCTATTAAAGTAGTAACTGGTGCTTTCGAGAGTTGAGTAAACGTGATATCGTGACCCACGCATAATCCGCATATGATGTTCATGTCTGTCTTGGCTTTGTTTAATAATAAAGCTTGACAAACCGGATTACAGGTTATCCAGCCAATTCTATAGCCTGTTTTTGACATCATGATATATTCTTCGGGTACGCCCATATCAGCTTTTTTGAAGGAACCCGTCTTGCAACAGACTCCAACTACCTTAAACCCATATTTTTTCAGGATCTCTGCTACTCTCTCAGCTTCTTTCAGTAAACCAACACAAAATACAAGCCCTAACTTTTTAAATCCCATTCCTTTCGCATATTCAACCGTGTCTTTTAGCCTTGGCCAACGTATATAACCTTGCGCCTCAACAATGGAGGCTACATTAGTTGATTTTTTGATAAATTCGTCGTTTTTATATATTTCCCTCGCTTCTTTATATATTTCGGGAGATATTTTCATCGGGCAATTATCCAGCATTTTACTTGCTCTTCCTACAGTGCAAAATTGAATGCTATTGCATTTATAGCAAGTAGGATCAATCTCATCTGTCATTTTCTTCAACTCAGTCTCATTTTAACAATTTGAATAATTTTAATTCTTGTTAAAAGTGACAAATCTTTTCTACTTATTTAAATTTCTGAATGATTATTCAATTCCACTTACTACCTTAAAAAAAACGCCATGATGTCGCAATCCTTTTTTTACTATAAATATTTTCATCCTTAATTTACTTTAAAAATTGGAAAAAGCAAAAAAAAGTGAAATACATGGCAGAACCAGTAGTTTTATATGAACAAAATTTTAAAGATCCAAAGCGGGAACCAGTATTAGTTGATTACGTGAGAACTCCAATCGGTAAAAAACGAGGAACAGTTGGTAGACATAGAGGAGACGATCTCATCATTCATTGCTACAATACACTCTTGAATAGGAATGAATTTGACAGAAACCTTATCGAAGATTCAATGGTTGCATGTTGCAGTCAAATTGGAGAATGCGGAATGGATGTTGGGAGAAATGCTGCATTAGGCGCTCATTTACCTGTATCTGTTGGAGGAATGACTCTCAATCGTCATTGTGCTAGCGGAGCCCAAGCAGTTCTTTCTGCGTGGCAATCCATTGCTAGTGGCATACACGACGCAGTTATTTGCGGAGGAATTGAAGTACAAAACCGATATCCTATCATGGCAGATGCTTACGTGTATAATGAAGAATTGGGAAGGCCAATTATGGTTGCTCCGAATAGAAATATCATATCAAATCCAGAAGTTGCTCAAAAATTAAAAGAGCACAAAGCACAGTTAAGCGGACAAATATCCTCTGCTCATTATATTGGAGTCCACTACATGAAAAAGGCTGGAAAAGAATTGGCTGATTATAGAAATGAGTTAGATACATTATCGTTACTTTCTCATACAAAGGCAATTAACAATTACGATAAAAGGAATACGGAAATTGAACCAATTTGGTGTCCTAAACTTGACGAAAATGGTAAGCCTACCTTGGATGAAAATAATAATGTAGCTAAAGACGAAAGTCTTTCTGTTCTAACAAAACAAGACGAAACTCCACGACCAAGTTCTACAATGGAAGCTCTAGGAAAACTAAGAACTATAGTTGGACGAAAAAGCCAAGCGTTCTTAACTGCAGGTAATAGTTGTCCAACTAGTGACGGCGCAGGCGCTCAATTATGGATGATGCGCGGTCTTGCTGAAGATTTAGGCTTGAATATAAGAGCAACAATTGTAAATTGCTCGATAGTAGGTACTGATCCCGTTTTAATGTTGACTGGACCAATAACAGCACTGCCTAAAGCCTTGGAAAAAGCGAACATGTCGTTTGACGACATGAGTTTCATTGAAATTAACGAAGCTTTTAGCCCCGTTGTTCACGCCTGTTGCTTCGATTTAGGGCTCGATTGGAATGATCCTCGATTTAATGCCTGGGGTGGTGCGATTGCATTAGGGCATCCAACAGGAATGACCGGGTGTAGGTTAATTGGATCAAATGTTCACCAATTAGAACAAACCGGAAAAGAATACGCAATCAGTTCTATGTGCGTAGGAATGGGCATGGCAATAGCCACGATCGTCAAGAATGAGCACCCAAAATAATTTTTAACTTACTTTTTCTTTTATTTTTTTCTTTTCATTTATTTAAAATCATTCTATTTTCTAT
>JAEORV010000201.1 GCA_016840695.1 Promethearchaeota archaeon | reverse complement strand
TATATTAGGAAATTTGTTAGGGTATTACTCTCAGATAGCGAAAGATTCATGAAACATAAATTTCACGATGAGTTAAATTTATGAAGAAAGAAAAGATGACTCCTGCCCACAAGACCTCAATACAAGGTCAAAAATAAAATAGAATAAGGAGGGCGAAATCAGAGCGTATTCCTACGCTAACCAAAAGACAAAAATCCAGGGCGTGGCAGGAGTCTTGGTTGAATTTTCCTTATTTTTTTATTTTTCCTTCGGTCTTTCAGTATTATTATCATTTAAATATTATATAAATATTGCGATTTATTTTTATAAAATGTGCAAAAATGGCACTTTCCTTGGCTTGGACTATCTTGAAAAAGTATGAGCAAGACATATATATAGCTTGATATTAAATTTGTTAGGGCAGTTACATTAATTGCGAATGAATTTAAAAAAGTGAAGAAAAAAAAGATAGATGGTAAGATGAGAGAAGAAATCATAGGTAGTGGTGCCGCAGGTGTTTGTTTTGGATGCGGTCAATCCAATCCCATTGGTTTGAAGCTTAGATTTTATTTGGAAGATCATAACCAAGTTGTTACCGAATTCACTCCCACGAAGTGGCATACTGGTTGGGAAAATGTTACACACGGTGGAATCATCTGTGCTATTTTAGATGAGACGATGGGATGGATGGTGACAAATGTTTTAAAAATAATGAGCGTTACATAGGAGTTTAAAGTTATTTTTAAACGTCCAATATTCATTGATAAACAAATCACTGTTAAATGTAAAGTAATCAGCGATGATAAAAAAGTAATTGAACTTTTAGCCGAAGTAGAGAATGATAAGGGGGATATCTGTGCTACAGCAGAAGCAATTTATGTAGTTCTTAATGAAGAAAAATTAAAAAAAATTTTCCAATAAATAATAAATATCTGGAGTATTTAAAGAAAAGAAATCAATTTATTCTATATTACTTTTAGCCTAAAACGAAGAATAATACATTATGAGAGATATTAAAAAGTCATTTTTAAACTCAATAGCTTTGAGTTTAAATCAAAACCTTAAAATTAAGAATTAAAGTTTTTAACAACTTTTTTATTAAAAAATACTTTTACCTTCATAAGATTATCAATTTAATATGTTTGAACAAATAGAAAAATTATTTGTTTTATTTAATCTGTAAATAAATTGAAATAATTAATACGAAGAGATTGGTATTAAATTATGAGCGATAATGTGGAAAAGTATATCAAGAGAAAAGTTTATAAGTCTACGAGTTCTGATATCGCACAAAAGTTCGTCGATGCCGGCTTAGAGCAGATGAGAGCATGTATTAATTGTGGCACATGTACAGGTAGTTGTCCTTCAGGAAGGCGTACTGCTTATAGAACACGCGTTGCTATTCGAAAAGCTTTAACTGGAGATGTTTCTGTTCTCCAAGATATAGATATTTGGCTATGTAGCACTTGTTACTATTGCTACGAACGCTGTCCTCGTAACATTCCAGTGACTGATATGATTATTAAATTAAGGAATATTGCTGTAGAGGAAGGTTATATATTAGATTCTCATTTTGGTTTAGCTAATAATATCTTTTATGCTACTGGGCACGGCGTGCCTTGTAACGCTGAAAACCAAAAACAATGGAGAGATCTGCGAGAATCTTATGGATTGCCAGCTTTACCTCCAACTGTTCATTCCTATCCAGAAGCTGTTAAAGAATGTCAAACATTAATGAACGAAGTAGGTTTTAAAGACTTAATGGATAATGCGGCAAAACTCAAAGAAGAAAGAAAAGCTGCAGCTGAAAAAGCAGAAGCTGAAAAAAAAGCTAAAGAAGAGGAGAAATCATGAGCGAATATAAATGGAGATATGGATTATTTCTAGGATGTGTAATCCCAAATAGATATCCAATGATTGAGCGTAGCATTAGAGATGTATTTGAAGAATTAGACGCTGAATTGCTTGACTTGCCTGGCGCTTCTTGTTGTCCCGCACCAGGCGTATTTCGTGCGTTTCATATACCTACATGGCTTGTAATAGCGGCACGTAATATTTCTATCGCAGAAGAACTAGGAGTTAATCCAATTACAGGGTGTAATGGATGTTACGGCACTTTACGAGACGCATGGTTTGATTTAGAACATAATCCAGAAGAAAAAAAACATATCCAAACCATTCTTGCTAAAGTTGGTCGCACTTATAAAGGCAATTTAGAGCCTAAGCACATTGTTCAAGCCTTATATTTAGATATGGGTTTAAATTATTTACGAGATCGCATTAAATATAAGTTTAATGATTTAAAGGTAGGTGTTCATTATGGATGTCATATTGTTAAGCCAAGTGATAAACGTCCTTGGGATGGGGAATACGAAAATCCAACCTTCCTTGATGAGATTGTGGAATTAACTGGTGCGAAAAGCATACCTTACAAGGATAAATTCATGTGTTGTGGGGCAGGTGGAGCTGTAAGAACAGCCGTAAAGGAAGTTGCAGCAGATTTCACGCGTGAAAAATTAACTAACATGCGTGATGCAGGAGTAGATATTATTATAAATTGTTGTCCTTTTTGCCATTTGCAATTGGATTTAGGACAGGTTGAAGTAAATAACTTTTATAAGGACATAATTGGAGAGCCATTTAAAATACCCGTTATTTATATTACTCAGCTCTTAGGTCTTGCAATGGGCATGGATCCGAATAGGTTGGGATTAATGAAAAATCACGAGTTAACAGGAGTTTCGCCATTTACTTCTATTGAACCTTTTTTAAACTTAGTAAAGGAACAACTATAATGAGAGGTTAAGAAAAATGACAGAATCAAAAAATGAAATTAAAGTAACCGGGAAAGAAGAACCCAAAATTGGTGTGTATGTGTGTCATTGTGGTATCAATATCGCAGGAGTAGTAGATGTTGTCGCTTTAAAAGATTACGCATTAACTCTACCAAATGTCGTCTTAGCAAGAGAATATAAATTTATGTGTTCTGACAACGGTCAATCCTTAATCAAAGAGGATATTGAAGCAGGCTTGATTAATAGAGTTGTTGTTGCTGCTTGTTCTCCTAGAATGCATGAACCGACATTCAGATTAGTGTGTAAAGAAGCAGGATTGAATCAATTTCTATTCAATCAAGCAAACATTAGAGAACATGCGACATGGGTTAACATGAAAGATCCAGAAGGTGCTTATGAAATAGCTAAAGATCACATACGAATGGCAGTTGGAAAAGCAAGAAAATTATTACCCTTAGAAGTTCAAAAAGTATCAGTCGAACCATCATGTTTAATTATTGGCGGTGGAATAGCCGGAATGAATGCTGCTATAGACCTTTCTAATGAAGGATATAAAGTGTACCTAGTTGAACGAACTCCTACCATTGGCGGTCATATGGCTCAGCTAGATAAAACTTTCCCTACGATGGATTGTTCAGCTTGCATTATCACTCCACGAATGGTTGATGTCGCACGAGCAAAAAATGTCGAGATTTTGACCTACTCAGAAGTGGTAGAGGTAGATGGATACGTAGGAAATTTCGACGTAACAATTATGAAAAAACCACATTATGTTGACCAAGAAAAATGCACTGCCTGTGGAGCTTGCGTAGAGAGTTGTCCTATTGTATGTGGAAATGAATTTGATCTTGGTATGGCTACTCGAAAAGCCATTTATATCCCATTTCCTCAAGCAGTTCCAGGTGAATATACAATAGACATGGATCATTGTATTCAATGTGGAATATGCGCAAGACCGGATGTTTGTGAACCTGATGCGATTAGATATGACGATAAACCAGAATATCTTAAAGTAAAAGTTGGCACAATAATTATAGCAACTGGTTGGGATTTATATGATCCTACTGAACTCAAGCAGTATGGTTTTGGAAGGTATCCTAATGTCATTACGGGACTTCAAATGGAACGATTATTAAGCTCTTTCGGACCTGTTTTAGGAAAACCAGTAAGACCATCAGACATAAAAGCACCGCATAGTATAGCATTCCTTCAATGCGTAGGAAGCAGGAATTTTAAGGAAGGGGGACATACATATTGTTCTAGAGTTTGCTGCATGTATGCGACAAAACAGGCAAGACAATATAAAGAAAAACATCCAGAAGCCGATATTTATATTTTTTACATGGATATTAGGGCATTTGGGAAGGGTTATGAGGAATTTTACGAGTCTGCTCAAAGAGAATATGGAATAAATTATATAAGAGGTAGGATTGCTGAAGTCTACGAAGGAAAAGAGAATTGTATAGTAATAAGAGCTGAAGATACAATACTGAGAAAACTAATTGAAATTGAAGTTGATATGTTAGTTCTTTCTTGTGGACTTGAAGCAAGAGCTGATTCAGATAAGATTAGTTCGTTACTAAGCGTACAGCGTTCAGCAGACGGATTTTTCATGGAAGCCCATCCAAAATTAAGACCTGTAGATACATTAACAGATGGAATTTTTGTTGCAGGAGTTGCTCAAGGACCAAAAGACATACCTGATACGGTTGCTCAGGCAAAGGGAGCCGCTTCGGGGGCAGCTGCATTAATGGCCCAAGGCGAAGTAGAAATTGAACCTTATTTTTCTGTTGTGATTGAACATCTTTGCTCAGGATGTCGAAGCTGTCAATCATTGTGTCCTTTCGGAGCGATAGACTTCGACGAGTTCAAGAAAATCGCAGTAGTTAATCCTGCAAAATGTAAAGGTTGTGGCACGTGTGTTTCAGCTTGCCCTTCTGGAGCGATGATTCAGAATCATTTTGCAAATTTGCAACTGAATGAAATAATTAATGTTGCAGTAAAAAAATCTACAATTGAAAATGGTGGAAAATAAGTATTTTTCATTTTCTTTTTTATTTGTATTGAAAAATCAATAGAACT
>JAEORV010000200.1 GCA_016840695.1 Promethearchaeota archaeon | reverse complement strand
TAATCCATTGCACGTCTTGAAGACTTGTTTGAGAAGTAACTACGAGTTTAGCGAAAGTTTCCACCCTTTTTTCAACCAGTTTTTTTATAAAACTCAATTCAGTTTCAGCTAGCGTTTTCCAATTGCCAGGAGCTGTTACCATTGCGCTTTTATCCTTGATATCGCAGCAACAATACCGAAAATATCCTGAAAGTTCATTTATTTGATTTTCATTTGGAATTATGGATCCGTTTGTTTCAAGATACAGGGGGCGGTTAATATTCGCAGCTTTCATCGCTTTGGTCAAATTTAAAACGGTATCTAACTGATATAGCGGTTCTCCTCCCGTAAAACTAATGGAATGGAGGTCTGGCGTTATCAACTTCTTGATGATCTCAACTATATTTGAAAGAGTGGCAGGATTGCTTGTGCTCACGAGCTCTTGTGAGCCGGGAACTTCCTCGTACACGAATTTTTCAACTTGTAATGATTTGGATTGTGGCGAATCGCACCAAAAACAACCATTTGAGTCAAAAGCGCCACTAGCTAAGTTACATCCAGCAAATCTAACGAAAATTTGACGCTTTCCAAAACAACTACCCCGTACGGTGCCTCCTTCACCTTGAATTGACGAAAAAATTTCTGAGAAATATCCTTTCGAACCGAGTTCAATCATTTTTTTTCCTTAGTAAAATAAACGCGAATACTATATAGGCATTTCGCTTGAGACGAGCTTTAATAAAATGCGACTGAATATTTATATAGAGTAGAATTCATTATATTAGATAAGGCTCATTTGTTATCTCGATTAAGGTGGATAATGGAGAACGAACATAAGGAACTTGAAGCAACTTGCCCTTTTTGTAAGGCTGTTGGCACGATCAAAATTCCCGTGCAAATTTATTCTCAAAAGAAATGGGGTACCGTGAAAATCCAAGTACCACCTGGAGCTATTTGTAAAGACCACCAATTCATAGTGCTCGTTGACCCGAAAGGAATTATAAGAGGTACTGAAAAAGTTGAGGTAGTAACAGGGGGAAATGAAGCACCAGTGGATGCAGCTCAAGAAGTCATCACATTAAAGAAGCTTATCGAGAGCGTAGGCTTAAACACCATGCAATACATGTTGCATGCGTTAATATTTAGTTATCCAATAAATATTGTTAAAAGCGATTCAGTAGAATCTACTAATCAAATTAAATTCTTTTTAGATCAAATGGTCACGGAAAATCTTCGAGAAATGCTACCCTCTATAGAAGTTATTGAAGAAGACAAGGTTCAAGATGTCATGCTTAATAAAAAAAATACGCTTTTAATTAGTTCACAAAAAGAAATGCTTCAAGTACCTTGGAAAGAAAAATTGAAATATGAAGAAGGCATTTTAAGAAAGGCATTAGACATATTTAACGAGAACGAGCAGCTTGTCATTCTTCAACAAGAAATAGCGAAACTTGCAAGAGACGCCGAATTAGCACGAGCTATTCTTGATTATTACGACGAGATCTCTCGAGACGAATTTTCTGTTGAACTCACAAAAAAGATGAGAATCAACAAAGTGGACAAGAATTACATGAACATGGTTAAATTATTTGTTGAAAAACGATTTTCAAAAGAACTCGTTGATAAGATAAAGAAGAAAATAAAAAGTAAGAGATAAACACTTTTTCATCAATAATAATTTTGTTTTTCAATTTGCAATTGAAACGATACAATTGCCCCCTATCACGATTTTTCATGAGTTGCGAGAGGTTTTTTGTCGGGAGCTGTAAGGATTTTTTCCGTATGTGTTAACCGGTTAATAACCACATTAAAAAAAGGGAAAAAGAAGTCTATCACCAGCAGATAAATTCTTTATAAATAAGCTTATAATTTCTTGGTTGAGAAACCACACATGAGATGGAGGTAAGAAAAAACTGATAGATTATTACATGGACGATAAATTAGAGGATATTGTTAGAGTCTGTGACGATTGGCTTGTTGAATTCCTTAATAGCGACTATGCCAAGCTTTTGAACGCAGAACAAATGTGGGAATCGACTTACATGATTCCAAGCTTCGTTGAAAGCATGTACAAGTATTACAATTTAATCCCTGCAGATTGGAGCGAGGAAGCACTCGAAAATTATTGTCTTTACATTTTACCAGCTAAGGCTTCAGCTGACGAATCATTTTTTAAAGCTATTACTCCTGTATTGTTTAAGTTTTTTGCTTTCTTAGACGATAAGAACGTCATTCAAAATGCTTTAGAATTAATGCTTAAACTCCGCGATATTCAAGATGAAATCGTCGAAAACGGGGCGAATCCGAAATTTTGGGAAGACGGTAAATCAATTGCCACTGAAGCGCTCCAAGAGGGCGTAAATATAAATGATAATAGTGAACTGGACGCGTTTCTTAATTACAAAGTGTTCCAACGCAATCAAAAAGTATTACGTGAAATGTTCGAATCGACAAAAGCGCGAACACAAGGGAAAGGAACATGCATTTGTGGGAGCGGAAAGCCCTATAAGGAGTGCTGTGGAGCAGTTCGAGAGCGCGTATTTAAGTTATAGTTACAACGAATGTATGGTTAATCTTTCAATGTTTGATAGTGGTATTTAAAAATTTAGAATTAAATTTCGTTTTTATCGTGCCACTGTGAAAGGGTTTTTTGCTTCGAATCTTGTTTCTTTTTACTTTTTGTATTTTTATCGCGAGGGGATGATTGGTTTGTGGGATTGCCCGTTTCTGAGAGTAGATCTAATGCACTCGTGAACTGAGGCGCCTGTACTTTTTTCATTTTCCTTCTTCCTTTTCTTTCTCTGCGTTCTTTTTCATCGCTTAAAGGTTTGAAATCGACAGAAGAACGACGGTATAAATCCGAGTCTAACTCTGAGACGAACTCAGATAATCTCGTGGTTTGAGATCCTCTATATGTCTCAATAATGGCGGGAGTGATCAAGAAAAGCTGATCTTTTGCCCTAGTTAATGCCACGTAGAACACTCTACGCTCCTCTTCAAACGCTTCGTCGTCCCCCATTACTCGACTTGATGGAAAAAAATCATCGCAGAGCATGGGAATGAAGACAGCGCGCCACTCGAGTCCCTTTGCGCGGTGAATTGTTGAAAGTATCAAGGGATTTTCTTCCGATTTTTGATCACCGGAAATTACTGTTTTAGATTCTATAGTCGATAAATTCAAGCTTAAGGTTTCTAGGAATTTCCGAATTGTAGGATATTTCTGAGCATAAATACCCAATTGGTTTAAGTCGTCTAATCGATTTTGCCAATCTCTATACTTAGACTTCATGTGATCTTCAAGGAGTTTTACCAAATCTATTATGACATCATTTGGAGAATCTTCAGGACCGTAATCAATAAAATATTTAACGTGACCCTTTAGGTTATTTTTTCCTTCGTTCTTGATCCGAGCCCCTTTCATTTGATTAGAAAAAAAATCTGATTCGAGCATGGTTGCTGCGGGATTTGCTTTTTTAGAAATTGCTTCAAATATCTTTACACCTGAAGTCTTACCTAATCCGGGAATAAGCTGAAAGATTCGCGACCATGAAATTTCGTCGTACGGGTTTTCGATTACCCGCAAGTGCGCTAATAAGTCCTTTATGTGTGCTTTTTCAAAAAAAGCGACTCCAGCGCGCACCTCGTAAGGAATATTTTTTGCTTGGAGTTCAATTTCTATTTTCATGGAATGATGACTTGCCCTATAAAGCACGGCAATTTCGTTCAGTTCGAATCCTTCTGAGCGTAATTTCAACACTTGATTGGAAATAAATCGTGCTTGATCCCGTTCGTCTCCTACATTTACTTGATAAGGCAATACGCCGTCGCGTCGAGTGGGCTTCATGACTTTTTTGTATTGTTCTTTATTGTGGCGTATCGAATCGTTAGCAAGTTCGAGGATTTCTGGTGCGGAACGATAATTATAGGTAATCTTGAATACCCTGCAATCTTGGTATTTCTTTTCGAATTTTAATATATTTTTAAAGTTAGCACCTCGAAACGCATAGATACTTTGAGCGTCGTCCCCTACAGCGATGACATTTCGCTCGGGATTTTGAGAAACGATTTTATAGATTATCTCGTCTTGGACGTAATTCGTGTCTTGGTATTCGTCCACGAGCATGTATTTTATTTTCTTAGCAACTAACCTTGCTACCGATTTTTCTTCTAATAACCGGTTCCAAAACACCAGTAAATCGTCAAAATCGAGAAGTCCATCCGATGCTTTTTTTTTAGCGTAAATCTTGAATACTTCGCTTAGTTTTTTCACCACTTTATCGCTATCAAACTGAGCATATTTCCACAGAATCACGTCTTTTATAGAGAGGTGACAATTTATCGAGTAAGACAAAATGTCTTTAGCCATGGCAGCCGTGGGAAATCTTTCATCAATTTCCTTCACATTAGCGCCATCAATACAAAGACGCATGAGGGTTCTTGAGTCAGTTTGGTCCATTATTGAATAATTTGGTTTCAATCCCAGTGTTTTAGCGTATTGTCTTAGGAATCTATTTGCAATTGCGTGAAACGTTCCTGCCCAGATTCCCTTGGGTCTTTTACCAAGGAGTTCTTCAACTCGGTTAGTCATCTCTCGAGCAGCTTTATTAGTAAAGGTAACCAGCATGATTTCACTCGGTATTACACCAGTCAATAATAGCTTTGCAACTGAATACACGATGGTTCTCGTCTTTCCCGAACCTGCTCCCGCAATTATTAACATAGGTCCGCGAATATTATCTACGATTTCAAGTTGTTCGTCATTTAGATTGCTATTATTGACTGGTGTAATACCGAGTGAAATCATGCTGGTTACCTTTACTAATAAAGCTGCTCGAGAGATGACTAACCGAGTTGAAGAACTCCTTGGTAAAAGACCCAAG
>JAEORV010000199.1 GCA_016840695.1 Promethearchaeota archaeon | reverse complement strand
CATCATGAGTATAAAATCATCAACAACCCTTATATATCCAGACAATGTAGCAGTGCTTGCATAAATTCCTTCTTCAGCGAACCTGACTCGTATTGAATAACCGTTTCCAGTCTGCTCAAATTGTAATGACGCTGATGCAATACCCTCATCGTTAGAAATTGCTGTCGAGTAAGAAACCGGCACGCCATAGGAATTTAAAACCTCAAAAATTACTTCAAAGTTTTCTAACGGTTGCTTAGACGCTTTACTTATTCTAACTGTCATATAATGAGTCCCTGTTTTGTATTGAGAAATAGGGGGTTCTGCAAATTCCAAAATCGGTTGAATTTTGGGTCCGCATAATCCAATTTTTGATGTGATATCTGAAGAAATTTCGTTTTGGATGTAAAAGCTAAGAGTAAATTCGTCAACAGAGACATTGAATCTTTCAAAGCTTCCATTCCCAATATAAACAAATCGCAATCGAAAGGAATTGTCATCGCTGGCGTTTATCAATTGACAGCATATCCAAGTCATCCATGAAACGAGTGGTTCATCCCCTAATATTTTAGTTTCATCTTTAATAGCTAGGGTTTTATTATCATCAGCATCTAGAGGAAACCATTCTAATCCATCATACTGTGGTAGAAAAGAAATATTGTTTTCTCCCTTATACATTTCTATCGTAGCTAAAGATAAATTCAAGGGAGTATCAATACTCACATTTGTACTTAGCCTTATCTCTATTCTTGGTATTGGTGGATTAGGATATATTGGTGCTGATATGACATGCCATAAAAATAAATTAAGATCAGTACCCCAATCAAACATATTTGTATCGATATAAGATGGATCGATATCTGATTGTAAATTAAATTTAAATTCGATTGATAGATTATTCGTGTCTGCCTGAGCTTCAAAGCAATTATCATCATTGAGTTTTAAAGAGTCTAAATTGCTTCCTCCAGTGATCGTTCCATTAAGAGCGCTTTCTTCTATGTGATTAGGATAAACCAATTCTTGAATCAAAGGATCGTGACGTAAAACTATATTACTAACATGATTTCTTTCTCCTATATTTACTGTAAAAACATTAATCGAGACATCAAAAGGTCCCGTACCATTATATCTGAATTGAAACTCCATTGAATTGTTATTTGCATGGTCAATACAGTCGCGAATGATATCAAATTTCAAGTCTGGATCACTAATTTTATAACTGATCACGTTCTCATCTTCTTGTTTTATGTCCAAATTTCCTGACATATCGTCCCAACCCCCATGATTATAGTTTTTAATGAATAACACGGCATTGTTAACATTCCCTATATTGTTAATATTAGTAGCAATAGAAAAATCGATGCTATTGATTTCATTGAAATGTTCTTCAGGCCATTCGAAAATATACCTGAAACCAAACGAATAATAATCAACAATGTCAAAAAATGATTTACCCGAAATTAAATTCGCTAAATTAAATTCCATCTGTATGGTTAAATTATTAGTATCTGCCTCAGCGACATATCGATCTTCGTCCAGTTCAGTTAAAGATGTGCTATTACCTAACACTTGCGTACCATAAAGTGGGTCAAGAATTTCGTTTACATTATTATAAGTAAAATCTTCAAAACAAGCAGTATTGTAAAATTTAAAAGTATCTCCTTCTCCTGTACCCTCACCGTCAGGATTGAAATATAGAATTTTTGGGCCTCCTCCGACTCCAGTATCGTCTGGGGGTATTTTTACTCTAAAAGCAAACCAATATTTATCAATCCCGCTCGTTTGAGTTTGACAAGTCCTTGAAATGTTTAAAAATATTGAACCGGACTCAGAATTTTGGAAGTCAAAAACTTCCCAATGAGCAGCAACACTGAGGGGATGGGGCTTTTTCAAGGAACCTAAAATTGCCTCAGGCGTTCCGTGCTCATCGTTTGAACAATTGAGAATTGCAACTTCCCACGAATTTCTATCCGTATAGTTATATTCGTCGATTATATCTTGAATAAAAATGCTCACATTGTTAAGATATTGACTCTCTTCAATCGAAAATTTTTGATACATGTATAGAGGTTCAGATTCGCTTGAAATTATTTCCGTCATTTCGTCTTCAATGGTTTTGGTATATGATACTGTATCTGAACCATCAAATATATGTGAGTTGGGATAGTTACCATTATAAAAAGCATGATTATTGCTATATAGATTAATTGCGTTAAAAATTAAAATGCAAGAGAATATCAATATCAGATTTGAAGCTACTATTTTTTTTTTGCTCAATCTCATTGTCAAAACCCTATTATTTTTTTTGTATTATGAATGACGTGAAAAAATGGACATAAAAGTATATGTCAAGTTGTGAGGAAACTTTAGTGATTGAAAATCCGCCGTGTACACAATTTATTGTTTGTTATTTTAAAGAATTATATTAATAATATAAAAAAATAGGAGTCCAATTTTTATGAGAATAATATTATTATTTATAACAAGCCAATCCGAATCTATATGAATACTTATTAGAAGGGTATTCGATATCAATTTTATTAGTTTTCTGGAGGTGATAAACGGTCCTAATCACTTCGATTCCGACCGCTTCCATTGAGTATTTTCGCTTATTAGGATAACGGCATGGCAATCCATCGTCAAATGTACACCCTCTCTCTTCTTTATTCAAGCAGATTCTACACGTGCCGTCATATAGAAGAAGCCTTTCTTCGTAATTATCTTCAAAATCATCTAAAAATTTATTGAATTCCTCGTCCAAATCCTCTCGAAAAAGGCTTTTCATCTGGAATGCGAGTTTGATCCGATATTCGCTTCTTTTAGGATGTTTCGCTTTCACTTCTTTTATGTGATTTTCCAAGTCAAATTTAGAGTAGATGAGAAAGAACCTCTTATATTTTGACACTTCCTCTTCTAAGTAAGGCGCTACTGGTGGACAGGAATGCGAATGGTTGTAATATGGGCAAGTAAAGCTTGGTGTAACGCATAAAGTTTGAACCTTAGGATCGAAAAATATATCTTCGTATTTTATTTCTACAGCGGGCATTTTAAGCGTTTCAATTTCTACTGTTTAGCTATTAATTAAAGTAATATGGGAAAGAAAATAAGGGTTGTTTTTATTAATTATAACTATTTAAAACAAACTAAAGAAAAGCGATACGCGTATTTGACAGGGGGCCATTCCAAATCAATGTTCAATTTTGATACGGTTTCGTTAGTATTTATCCCCGCTCCCGTCATCGCGTGCCTAAATTTTTGAGGATAGCGACACGGTTCTCCACTATCATGGGTGCATCCTCCATCCTCCTTGTTGTCACAGATGTTGCATTTTGCCGGCCAAATTATCAAGTGCTCCTTATATGGTTCCTTGTAGTTATCAAGAAAAATAGAGATTTCTTCATATGTCTCATCCTTGCTACCTAAAAAAAAAAAGGAGTTTCTAATTCGTTGCTCGCTCCTTTTTGGATGTTTCTTCTTAACTTTCTTAACATATGCGTCCAAATCATGCTTTGAATATACGAGATAGAATTCCTTGAATTCAGAAACACGGTCCTTTAAAAAAGTAGCAGCGGGCGGACAGCTATAGGAATGGTTGTAATTCGGGCATGTGAATTTATCGTTAAGACAATACGAGTATACTTCTCGATCGAAAACGATCTCTTCGAAATTAATCTTCACATAAGGCATTGATTGAAAGAATGTTTCAATTCTATTATTTTTATTGAAAATTCTTATTAAGAATCAATTTTAAATCATCTTATGAAACTCAGAGTTGGATTATTAGGGGCGGGTGGTTTTGGATATCTTCATTTATCAGGGTACAAAAAAAATAAACAATGTGAGTTAATTGCAGTAGCCACGAGAACGAAGTCACACGCAAAAAAAGCTGCTGAGAAGTTTAATGTACCTAAATATTTTTAATTATAACCATTACATCATCGTAATAAGCAACTAAATGTTCAGGTGTTAAGCTTTTTTCTATAGGAATTGTATGCAGAGTTGTATGAGCTTTCTAATAATAACATGGACCTAATTCCCGTCATTTCAAGAATATTACAGAAATTTAATTATCCAAAGGAAAATATAGAACAAAGAAGTGAATTAATTATTCATTCAATTGATAGTTTAATTCATCGTCACACGTTCTATGGAGAGATTGTTGATACTGACGAGGAATTAGCTGAATATATAACGGAACTTTTTCTTAAATTCGTTGGGTTTGATAAATGAACACATTTTTTAGAAATCTCTTGATTTGCCTTTTCCATCGAAACTTGCGATAGCTCCACTCCTATTTGTGAAATCCCAATTTCTCCCAAAATCGTTATATCTCCAGAAATGAGTATTACAGATCTTTATATCTGAGAAGAATGCCCCGAAAATTGAGTTTTCAAGCCTCTGAGGATTTTTTCCATCGAATCCGGAAGTATATGATAATTTCATTTCCCCATTTGGCATGCTCACATGGAACGTGTTTCCCTCTTGCTTCAACTCAATATTGACATATTTAACTCCTAAGGTCTTTTTAAGGATTGAACTACCTGCCATATTTTTAACAAAATACGGTTCCAAGTACTTTCTCTGTTCCTCCGTGGTTTTATCACTTATGTATAAACCTCCTTCTCCACCTTTCGCCATTAGATCAGCAGCTTTATTAGAATACAAATCAATTACCATGATTGCTAAAACTCCGCTGACATCAACATCACCCATTTTTCCTTCGTTAATTTGATATAATTGAAATGATTTACACGGAGTATCCCTATCTCGTCCAAAATAAAACGAGCAATGCCCTTCTGAAGCACATGCCTCGTACCATGTTCCTTTTGCGCTCCAACTAATTCTTTCTTTTCTTTCTTTAGACATAATTTCACCACCAG
>JAEORV010000198.1 GCA_016840695.1 Promethearchaeota archaeon | reverse complement strand
TAAATCCTCTTCTTTTTTTTTTAATTAACTAAATTATTAAACCTACATAGATTAATGCTTTAATAAATAGTTTTTAAAAGTCTTATTCAAAAGTTATCATACGCAACTTTTTATAGGTGTTAGAGATGACTAATGGCGAAAGTCAAGTAAGTAAAGAACTGTTCTTGGCTAATTTTGAAAAATTGTCGGCAAGAATAGAACAATTAACGAGCGAAATCTCGTTCTTGAAAGGTAAGTTAGATAAAACAAATTTAATTAATCGTTCTTTTGGTTTAAAAGCGTTGAAAAATTCTCAACCGCTTGCTTTTGCTAAGGACGTTACGGGAATTGGAAGCCCTACGAAGGATTATAAATTGTCTATCAGGGCGATTTCAGAAGAATGGAAAGGGAGAAAGAACGACATCTTAATCGCGATTCGGCAGCAAGAGAAGGAATCACACTCAGACGTGAAGGCTTTGGGTATAAGAATCCCGATTAGCGATATAAAGAACATAAGCGTCTTAACTCAAGAGGTCTTATCCTTATTATTCATCGCTTGTGAATTAAGAGGTATTGACATAAGCGACATTCTTCGAGATATTTTACAAGACATAAACAATAACGGTAAGAAATTAATCACCGAAATTAAGCAAAAAATGGTTATTTAGAAGGTTTTATTCATTAAAGGAACATATATTTTGTGTATCTTAGTTCAAGACGAGATAACAATAAATGTTGGAGCGTTAGGCGATTTACTCTTCGAAAAAGGGTATTACTTGTACATTGGTTCAGCAATGGGACATTCAGGATCTTCAACTCTTCTAAATCGTGTAAAAAGACATATATCTCCATCATCACATAAGAAAGTACATTGGCATATAGATTATTTACTCAAAAACACTAATAACTTGATTACACTCATATATCTAATACCCTCAAGTCAAAGATTAGAATGTGAAATAGCGAGAGCTATATCTATCATTTCCGAGAGCTCTATTAAAAATTTTGGATCGTCGGATTGTGATTGTGACAGCCACTTATTTTATTTCAAGAAATTTTCGAGTTTCAAGGAATTTTTTTAAATTACTTAAAAAATCATGATGAATGATCTTTAGCATGGAATTAGAAAATCTTTTTAGTCCAGGTAAAATTGGCAACGTCCAAATTAAGAACAGGCTCGTCCGTTCGGCTACGCACGAAAGAAGCAGCGAAAAATATGGCTATGTTGGCGACGCTCATGTTAAAATCTATACTGATTTAGCTGAGGGCGGAGTAGGACTGATAGTAACGGGATTTACAGCAGTAGATCCAGGGGGGCATGGAAGCCCGTTCCAAGTAGCTCTTTTCGATGACTCATTCACGGTAGGACAAAAGAAGCTTGTAGATGCTGTTCACGAATACTCTGATGTTAAGATTGCCACGCAGTTGGGGCATACTGGTAGGTTAGGAAAGCATGCTAAGTATCAGCCCGTTGCACCTTCACCTGTTTATGCAAAAAGCACGAAATTAACCCCTAGAGAATTAAAAACAGAGGAAGTAAAAGAGCTTATTAAAAAATTTATTGAAGCGGGATGCAGGGCATATGAATGTGGTTATGACATGGTTCAATTACATGGCGCCCACGGGTATTTCTTGAGCAATTTTTTGTCTCCATTTTCTAACAAGAGAACTGACGAGTTTGGAGGGAGCGTGGAAAATAAATCTCGAATATTTATAGATATATATAACGGAATTCGAGACGAAGTTGGCAAGAACTTTCCCATCATGGTTAAATTACAGACTCAAGACTTCATTCCTGAAGGATTGGAATTAGAAGAAGCAATTAAAATAGTAAAAATTCTTGTGGATGCGGGATTCGATGCAATTGAACCAAGTGGAGGGGGAGCAGAAGCCATGGGGGCTAGAATGCAATATCCAAGTCTTGTCGTAAAAAAACCCGAGGATGAGAATTATTTCCTTCCCACGGCTATACAAATGAAACCGCACATGAAGGATAGTGCGTTAATACTAATAGGAGGGATTAAAAATCCAATCTTGGCAGATAAAATTATAAAAGATAAGAACGCCGATTTTATAGCAATGAGTAGACCGCTTATTTACGAGCCAGATCTCCCTAATCGCTGGAAGAACGGCGATCTTTCACCTGCAAAATGCAAGAGCTGCAATTCTTGTTATTGGGTCATGTTGAGTGAGCCACTATACTGCGTGGTAAAGAAGAAACGATTAAGAAGGGAGCAGAAATTAAGACAAAAGGAAGAAACTAATTAAAATAAAAAGAGTAGTTATCGTGATTATTTCTACAATAATCGCTTTTTTCTTGTAATTCCAATTTGGAAGCCAATAGAATGGTTTATCACGAATCCAGTCGATTATCGGGTGTATGAAATAACCCTCGCCCCATTTAAATTCTGGATTTTCTTTTTTCTTCTTGTTTTGAAGTGGTCTCAATATTCCCCAGTCCCAGATATCTACTAAATTAGCAAATAATCCACCTAGAACGTAAGGAATGAAAAATACGATTCCTACACCAACAGCAGAGACTAAGGTAATAACATGCCAAATCACCCAAAATTTGTCGTCTTTTAATGCAACAGGCGTGTGATATGTTATCTTGGCGAGCGTGTCAACAATAAAGTGAGATAGAAAAGCTAAAAGCATTGTCAACAAGAAATTAAACGGAAATAATAAATACTTGAAGCATAAAACTTGAATCAAGACGCCAGTTAATATGTGAGTAATCGCTTCCATTCTAAAGTTTCAAGTTATATTTTTGAAATGAGTAATAAATATAAAGATTGTATAAATTAATAAAGTTTAGAACATGAATTTTAAATTAATTACACGAAATACAAAATTTAAGTGATGAAATATGGGTTTATTAGATGGGAAAGTGGCCATAATAACGGGTGCCGGGAGAGGGTTAGGGCGGGAAGAAGCGTTAGCAATGGCTAAGGAAGGTTGTAATTTGGTAATTAACGATCTAGGTGCAGCCTTTGACGGTTCTGGCGGGGAAACTAAAATTGCTGACGAGGTTGCAGAAGAATGCAAGAAACTAGGCGTTAAAGCTGTTGGGAACTACGATTCTGTAACGGACTTTAATAAAGCGAAAGCAATGGTAGATCAAGCGATATCCGAATTCGGGAAACTCGATATCGTTGTAAATAACGCGGGAATCTTGAGAGATCGAATGATTTTCAACATGGCCGAAGCAGAATGGGATGCTGTAGTGGCCGTACACATGAAAGGAACATTTAACATGACGAGGCATGCGGCAGCTTATTTCAGAGAAGTAGGGAAGAAAGATCCAAAATTAAAAAATTTTGGTAGGATTATTAATACCGCTTCTGATGCGGGATTATTAGGAAACATCGGTCAAAGTAATTATGGTGCCGCAAAAGCGGGAATCGCAGCGTTTACATTAATAGTATCAGGTGAATTAAAAAAGTATGCAACAGTAAATTGCGTTGTCCCAATGGCTCGTACGAGATTAACTACAGATGCAACACCTAAAATGGCAGGAGTAATGTCCCAAAAGGCAAAAGATGGCATGGACGTGTTCGATCCCGCGCATTTTGCACCTTTAATAGTGTATTTAGCTTCTGACGCAGCCAGAAGGGTCAATGGAGAAGTCTTTAGAGCTGCAGGTGATAAAGTTTGGGTATATCGCGGATGGCATACAGTAAATAGGATTGACAATGGAGGTAAACCATTTGCTCCCCAAGATTTAGTCGACAGAGTCAAATCAGAATTGATGAAAGAACTTCCTAAAAAAGATGCGATTGAAGGAGTAGCAAGTGAACTGCTCATGTAAGCGTCTGTGAGGAAGGATTCATAACTAATTTTTTATATTTTTTCTTTTTTATAATATCATAGCGTACAAATCAGTCTTTTGTAGGCATACCTTTGAAGACTGTTTTTTTCACGACCTTCTTAGCTATATTAACAGGGTCGGCAAGAGATTGTGCACCCTCTAATGCTGCTTGCCCTGCTTGATTTAACACGCTCCCAGTAATCTGTCCTCCTCCAGCAAGTTCTTGTGCTACCACTCCTACTGCGGGAGTTAAAATCACGGATGCAACAGTAGTTACCGCTGTGACTGCTACAATTTTTGCAATCTTCTTAGATGTTGGACTCATCCCCCCTCCAGACTTTTCTTTTTCGTCCGCTTCAACTGCTTCTAACGATCTTTTAAGTCCTTTTATTAATTTCACTAATGCTTCTTCTTTCTTTTCCTTTTTCTTCTTTACATAGATGCCGTCTTTGTATGCATAATCGATAAATTTCTCTAAAGACTTAAATTTCTCAACTTTTTTATACCCGTTCCAATCGTCGTCTTTAAACCCTTTTAGGATATTATTAATTGGGCGTCCCTTTTCAACGGTAAAAGCATATATATAAGGCTCTTTTTTATCGTCCGTGCAAACTGCTTCATATATGTGGTCACCTACTTCCTTTTCTTGACCAATAAGTATCCTGAAGTTAATTTTATTTGTCTTTCCGACCATGCTTTTTGAAAATTTAGCTAAAGCAACCTCATCTCGCTTTGCTTTTTCTATTTTCTCTGTTATCGTATCAGATCTCTTTTCTTCAAAATAATCGCTTAAAGCATCAAAAGCATCCTTAAAGATTTTTGATGTTTTTTTATACTCCTCTTTCATGATATCTACACCTTTATCTCGTTTAACTCATTGATATTGTCAGTTATTTTAATAGTAATAATCTACTTATTTATATTTTTGTTTCACATTTTCTATTGCGGAATTAACACGTGAAAAAACGGTTAATAGGACGAAGAAAATTAGACTTTAGTCTCTTCAAATTTTTAATAAATTTATGCATTTTTTGTGAAAGCAAAAAAGATTTCTACTACCTTCATTCATGACA
>JAEORV010000197.1 GCA_016840695.1 Promethearchaeota archaeon | reverse complement strand
TTCAGCAGAATTATTGCGCCTCTGGTTAAACGATCCCGAAAAAGGAGAAAAAATAAAAGATCTGATAACTATTGTTAAAGAACAAATAGACAGAGGCGCTTCGTTGATAGCCAATGTTCGAAAACTTTCAGCAATAGAAGATGAGGGCGTAGATGAACGTGTTATAGAAATAGTTAACATATTAACTGAAACAATCAAACATGTTAAAAACAGGTTTATAGAAAGGCAGATTGAGATAGAATTCAATCCCCCTTTATCACCTTGTAACGTTAAGACAGGAGATCTCCTTGTTGATGTGTTTGAAAACATATTGATAAATGCTATAATGCATAATAAATCAGATGTGATACAAGTTGAGGTTAAATTGAGCGATTTAAAAGAGGACAACATCAAATTCTTTAAGATAGAGTTCTTAGACAATGGTATTGGTATCATAGATGATGTAAAAGAAATAATATTTAATAGAGCTTATAAGAAAGAAAAGGCTACGAGCGGAATGGGGATAGGGCTGTCACTCGTTAAAAAGATAATAACCAGCTATGGTGGAAAAATATGGATTGAGAACAGGGTGAAAGGAGATTACACAAAAGGTAGTAATTTTATCGTCATGCTCAAAAAAGACTAATGTTATAAAAATCTTGAAATTTAAAAAAATAAAAAAAATTGAATGAAGTTTTTTAATGCAATTCTATTTCTTTTCTTCTAATTCCCTCAATTCCCTGTGTAAAACTTTCCCTATAACTGATTTAGGAATTTCATCCTCAATAAATTCTACAAATCGAGGGTATTTGTCAAAACCCATGTTTTTTTTTGACCAATCAATGATGTCTTGTTCTGTTACTTTACCTTTATATTCATCGTGCAAAACAACATAAGCTTTAATGTTCTCTTTACCCTTGTCGTCAACTACGCCAATAACACCGCACTCTTTAATTGTTTCGTTATTATACAACAAGTCTTCGACTTCAATAGGATACACAGAATGCCCCTTATACTTGATCAAGTTTTTCTCTCTACCTTTTATCACGAAATACCCGTCCTCGTCCATCAATCCTAAATCTCCTGTCCATAACCAACCGTCCTTTATGGTGTTGTTCGTTGCTTCTTCCCTCTTAAAATACCCTTTCATAATTTGAGGGCCACGTACGACGATCTCACCGACTTCCCCGATTCCAAGAGTATTTCCTTCCTTATCACAAATTTTAACATCGGTATTTGGAAAGGGCATTCCAATCGTTCCAACTTTAAATTTACCCTCAAACGGATTAGCAGTTACTGCGGGGGACATTTCCGTTAGACCATAAGCTTCTCGCAGTTTTGCGCCAGTTAACAATTCAAACGTGTTAAGAACCTCAAGTGGAAGCGCTCCAGCAGAGCTCAAGCAATATTTCACGCTACTTAAATCATGTTTTTCAATTCCCTCGTAATTATTCAAGTTATTATACAAGGCAGCAACGCCCGGAAATATCGTCACCTTGGTAGCTTCAATAGCTTCAATTAATTCATGTGCCTCTCGAGGATTAAACACGCAAGTAAGTTTTGCTCCCATATTTACTGCTATGTTCATCATAAAGCACATGTATATGTGATAGAAAGGTAGTGCCGCAAGAAGCACCTCTTTTCCTAATTCCTTGTCAGGCATCCACGCAGAAGCTTGAATTACATTTGCCACAATGCTTCCGTGAGTTAACATTGCACCTTTAGGATAACCTGTTGTTCCTCCAGTGTATTGAAGCATTGCAAGATCGTCTCTCTCAATTTTAACATCTGGTGGATTAGGTTTCGTATCTCGAACTAAATCTTCCCATGTTGGTTCACCACCCATTTCAAACTGAGGAGGTGCCATGGGATCGGGAGACAAATAGGGCGCAAGATTGCTATAAAACTTTTGTTTTACTCCCGTCTCGCCGATTATAGGATCAACAATGCCATTAAATCCTTCCCAACCTATGTAGACTTTCGCTTCACTGTCATTTAATTGCCTTTTTACTTCTAAACTCTTAAACAAGGGCGATATTGAAGTAACGACAGCCCCTATTTTTAAAATACCATAATAAGCTGTTACAAAAGCGGGGTTATTCGTAAAATGGATTGCCACGCAATCACCCTTCTTTATTCCCAACTCCGTGAGTTTAGTTGCGATGCGGTTAACAATATCAAGAATTTGATTATAAGACAATTCAAATCCCATAAAGTAAGTTAAAGTGTTATCCGGAAATTTTTTGGCTGAATCTTCAAACAAACCAATCAAACTTGTATCTGGAATTTCAACCTCTTGCGGAACGCCTTCAGGCCAGTGTTTTAAATAAATTTTTTGATCTGACATAAAATTACAGAACATAGAGTTTTATTAAAAGTTTACGGAACCTCTCATTACAAAATATAACAATAAGATTTTTTTGGTTGTTCTGCTTTAAATTCTTATTCTATCAACAACATCAAGAAGGAAAATATATTGCCCGCAAAAGATATTCGCTTTACTAAAGAGGAAGGAAAAGTGTTAATGCTCGGAAATGAAGCAGTGGTTCGGGGTTGTCTCGAAGTAGGAGTGTCCTATGTCTCGCAATATCCTGGAACTCCAACGAGCGATATTGGAGAATATTTTCATCAAGTCGTTAGAGAAAATCCCGAAATGAAAAAATTTTTGGTCCATCATTGGGCTGTAAACGAAGCTGTCGCAACTTCTGCCTGTGCTGGTGCAGCATGGACAGGATGTCGGAGTTTCAATCCGATGAAACATGTGGGATTGAACGTGGCGAGCGACGCATTGAGTGTTATAGCGTTAAATGGGCCTAATCCTGGAGCGATGGTCATACTCGTCGGTTCGGATCCAGGAAGTTTGGGATCTCATCAAGAACAAAACGAGCGATTTTACACGTGGATGCTTCATCTTCCTTGCTTTGAACCTCACACCCCTCAAGAATGTAAAGATTGGACAAAACTTGCATTTGACTTATCAGAAAAATTCGACACGGTATTTGAGATTAGGATGTCTACAAGAAGCGCTCATTCTCGAGGATATGTTACCTTAGACCCTCTTAAAAACGGAAAAGCAAAGGGTGAATTCGTGAGAAACATTCCAAAGTTCAACTCGTTGCCTCCACACGCTATCAACAATCATATCCGGTTATATGAAAGGATCGAAAAAATCAGGGAAATTATACCTGAATTAGGTATAAACAAGGTTTACCCAGGTACAAGCAAAATAGGCATCATAACCAGTGGGATGCCTTTTGGATATACGATGGAAGCGCTTGCTCAATTAAAACTAAATAATGTACCCGTCCTGAAACTTGGAATGATATATCCCTTAAATTTTGAGGAAATCAAGAATTTCCTTGCTAATCTAGAAAAAGTGATAATAATAGAAGAGCTTGAACCATTCTTGGAAGTAAAAATTGCTGAGATTGCGTTAAAAGAGAATATAAATGTTGAGGTTATTGGTGAAAAATTCTTTCCTAAACATAACGAATTCTCAACTGGATTAGTGGCAAAATGCCTAGCCCAAATTTTTGATAAAGAACCTAACAAGCAAATGATTGACGCAATGGAATATTTTGACTCGTATAAATCAGTCGTTCCGAGCAGATTTCCCACGTTCTGTGCTGGCTGTCCTGAACGTGCAACGCTCTATTCCATATTAAAAGCAACGGACAATCTCGAAAATACGGTCATCAGCGGAGATATCGGTTGTTATGTGATGTCTTTTTTTCCGCCTCAAGAATGCAGCGATTTGGTCATATGCATGTCGGGTGGGATAAGCGCTGCTATTGGAATGTCCACGAAAACTGATCAAAACATCATAGCCTTGATTGGTGATTCGACCTTTTTTCACACGGGCATGTCACCGTTAGCAGAAGCCGTTGGATACAATTCGAATGTGTTACTTATCATCTTCGAAAATTCTTGGACCGCAATGACAGGGCATCAAGATGATGTCCTTAGGTACTTGATAAACCAAGGATTTTCCATTGAAAAAATTTGCAAATCAATAGGCGTCCCTTGGCTAAAAGTAGAAGACTCGTACAATCCAAAGAAATTAACGAGGACAATAAAAGAAGCTCTCGAGGTTAAAGGCTTGAAAGTGATCATTGTAAGGAGGGAATGCGCTTTACAAGCACATCGGTGGAGAATGAGTCAAGTTAGAGCTCTTGAAAGCGAAGGCAAAAAGGTAAAAGATGTCTCCTATTATATTGGTGGGTGCCAATTGTGTTTCGAGTGCGCTAGAGTATTGAGTTGCCCTGCAATTAGGAGGACTACGACAGAAGAAGGGATTGAAGAAATGCAAATTGACCAGGATCGATGTATAAAATGTGGCGTATGCTACGAAGTGTGCCCAAATGGAGCAATACGCAAGTCAATCATAAATGTTTTCGAAGAGGAGGTGCCCTTCCGTGAGCTTTAGAGAAACCGATATTATTAATATTGTCATAGCCGGAACCGCTGGTCAAGGCGTTATTACCCTTAAAAGACTAATTGAATTCGCATCTCAAAAAGCGGGTGTGGAAAGGAACTTTGGGTCTGAAATGCACGGCCTCGCACAGCGCGAAGGAGCAATTACCAGTCATACCCGTTATCAAAAAAAAGTGTTCGAAGACGAGCGAAAAAATCTTCACTCTTCCTTAATTTGTTATGGTGATGCCGATTTATATATTTGTTTTGAACCCGTAGAGGCTTTAAGACGTGGTATTTTTGCTTCAAATAAAACCACTTTCGTGTTGAACGAGCGCACTATTCCAGGTATCATGATAACTGCCGACTTCGAAGAATATCCTTCCTTAGATAAAATATTGGAGATATTGAATGGTTATAGTAAACAAGTGTATGTCATGAATGCCACTAAGTTATCTTTAGATCATTTCGATCAAAATCAACAAGTCAA
>JAEORV010000196.1 GCA_016840695.1 Promethearchaeota archaeon | reverse complement strand
TGAAAACCTTACTTGGATAGTTGCTTTGTTATCAATATTTTAATAATTATTATTATTATTATACTATTTTGTAAGAAAACCATCACCTACTTGCCCGTAATTCGAGTTGAAACTTTTAAAATGATTAATTAATGAGAAAAAAGTAACAGTATTATGAGTGATTTTTTTCTAGGATTAGATAGTTCAACTCAAAGCTTAACGGGAATAATAATCAATTTCGATTCAGGAAAGATAAATCACACTTATAATATAAATTTCGATAAGGAACTACCTCATTACAACGCTCAAAATGGCGTTATTGTTTTTGATGATGATAGAGTCGTTCACTCATATCCATTAATGTGGATTGAAGCTTTAGAAAAGTTATTCGAAAAATTGGTAAACGAAAATATAAATATTGGAAAAATTAAAGCGATCGCAGGTTCTGGTCAACAACATGGCACTGTATATTTGAATCAAGCTTTTAAAGAAGTCCTTCATAATCTAAATCCTGACGAATCTTTAGTAAAACAATTAGGTGGGGCTTTTTCTCGAGCTACTAGCCCCATCTGGATGGATTCAAGCACGTTCACGCAATGTCAAGAAATTCGTGAAGCTCTTGGCGGAATGAAACCCACGATTACCATTACCGGTTCAAACACTTTTGAACGCTTTTCTGGACCCCAAATTAGAAAATTTTATCAAGAAAATCCGAAAGGATATGAAAGTACATCAATTATTCACCTCGTCAGCTCGTTCATGGCGTCTATATTATTAGGAGGAAACGCTCCAATAGATCACGGTGATGGTGCGGGCATGAATTTAATGAATATAGAAACAAAAAAATGGGATGAACGGGCTCTGAATGCCACTGCTCCTAATTTGATCAATAAATTGCCTCCCCTCGTGAATTCCTATGACATTATTGGGACGATTTCACCATATTTTGTAAAGAAATTTGGATTTTCAGCGGATACGCAACTCATTGCGTGGTCAGGAGATAATCCTAATAGCCTTATTGGCGTCGGGTTAATTCAAAAAGGGAAGGTCGCTCTCAGTTTAGGCACGAGCGATACGTATTTCGGATACATCAAGAACCTTAGCTTGGATTTAAACGGCGAAGGTCACGTTTTTGGAGCCCCCACGGGAGATTACATGAGCTTAATATGCTATAAAAACGGATCTTTAGCAAGAGAACGTGTTAAGGACAGTTTTAACCTCGATTGGAACCAGTTTTCCGAAGTTCTAAAAAAAACACCTCCCGGAAATCACGGTAAGATAATCTTACCTTATTTCCAACCGGAAATCGTACCGTTGGTATTACAGTCTGGCGTCCATCGGTTCGGTCTTGACGAAAACGATGTAGAAGGTAACGTGCGTGCTATTGTTGAAAGTCAATTCCTCTCGATGAGGCTCCATTCTGAATGGATCGGGGAAGCTCCCCGAGAGATATACGCCACGGGAGGAGGCTCAATTAATCGGGACATTTTACAAGTTGCAGCAGACATCTTCAGTACCAATATTCGCCAATTTAACGTTCCTGCCTCTGCTGCTTTAGGAGCTGCCTTAAGAGCGGCAAAATCTCATTATGATTCGAAAGGTAGAAATATTAGTTGGCAAGAGATAACAGATACATTCCTTGACATTCAAAAGAGCGTCGTTATCGAACCTAATAGAATATATAAAACATTATACAACGACATGGTGGAGCTATATAGAGCGTGCGAAGATTTTGTCTTGAGAAAAGGTGAACATCCAGAATTATTTCAGAAAAAATTCGTTGAAAAATACTTTTCTTCTTGATTTTCTTTTCAAAATACTTTTTATTACATGTAATAATATTATCTTTATTATTAAGTGGTATATACAACACGCTTAAATATTTCCTAATACTCTTTTACGAAAAAACTATAATAATAATCAATTGTAGAGGATTATAATGTCAAATGAAATTCCTGAAAATGTGAAAATGAGTTTAAAATCGATTGGTTTGACAGATTACGAAATTTCCATCTATTTAACATTAATCGCACGGGGTCCAATGGACGCGAGAGAGCTTTCTGAGGCTTCAAACGTTCCTTATTCTCGTATCTATAACATATTAACTCAACTCGAAAAGGAAAAGATGTGGATCATTAAAGAAGAGGAATCCAGGCCATCTCGATATTTCGCTAAAAGCCCTGATGAAGCATTAATCATAGCAAAAAAGCAATATAACGATATTTTTGACGATCACTCCAATAAAATCATTCAATCGTTAACTCAAATATATCAATCTCACGATACTCCGATAAAAATCGCGTTATACCTACATAGAGGCAGGAATGTATGCTTGAATAGAGCGATTGCTTTGATAGGTATAGCAAAATCATCAATTTGTTTGACTGCTACGGATTACGATTTTCTCGAAATATTTTACGATGATGTGAAGAAAGCCAGGGCTCGAGGTGCTACAGATATTAAGCTTTTAGTTGAAGATCAACATTTGGAGGACGAAAAGTTCAAGAGCTTGTTGGAGAAATATAGCACGATTAGTGAAATCAGGTCTCGTAATCAAATTTTTGGTAGTTCTGTAATAATTGACGAAGGAGAAAATGCGTTTATAATCCTCTCACAAAAGTTCTTCAAGAAGCTCTCTTATTTTGGATTAGACACGGATCACATTGCTTTCGGGCCCGCAGCTAATTTTTATTTTTACAATCTTTACGAAACAGCAAATTCCGTTAGCTTAGAATATTGAAATATTGAATAAACGATTAAAGATTAAAATAATTTACTTGAGAAAAGCTCGTTTCCCCAAAAAAATAAATAGTTCTCCCAATTCAAATAAAGTAAGGGGTTGTGCGAGTTTTGCCATGTTTGTTCGAAGCGTTTGCTTGTCTTGTCCTGCGAGGATTAATTTCTTGATATCCTCAACGTAGTCTTCCATGTTTATAAAAAGTATTTCGATTTTTGCGACTCCCGTGAGTTCTTCTATGTCCTTATCCAAGTGATCTTCGATATCGTTCAACAATCCTAATTTTAACTTCGGCGATAAATCATACTTGCTTATTAATCGATTCATTTCTTCAATAACGATGTTCAAGGTCAAATTCCAATCTTTATTTTCTTTATATTTAGGAATTAAAATATCGCTAATGATGACTTCGAATAACGTTTTTGGTGCATGCTTATCGAATTCTACTTCCAAACCCGTACTGATTTTGAGATTCATTTTGAGATTCACGATGGTAATAATTTTTTATCTTTAATAATAATAAAGTCTACATTAATAAAAATAACCGTTGCAAGGTTAATAATAAAATTTTTCTGCGCGAGTTAAATGCTTAATTCCATCCTTCTGTATTATAACTAAATCCTCAGTGCGAGCTCCTCCTAATCCAGGAATGTAAAGCCCTGGTTCAACGGTAAAAACCATGTTTTCCTCGATAGTTTCTTCAGAAATTGGAGATAAATATGGATTCTCGTGAATATCGATGCCCACTCCATGTCCGAGACTATGTATGAATCGAGAACCCCATTCTTTGCTTTTTTGAATGAAAAGGTCTCTAGCGATTTTATCTGCGTCGATGCATTTCATCCCTATTTCGATTTGATTTATCGTACTTTCCTGAACCTCGTTAACTAAATTGATTAACCTCGCTTTATCCTGATCTTGTTTTCCAAACATGAAAGTCCTCGTCAAGTCAGAACAATAACCGTCATATCGTGCTCCTATATCGATTAATATGATATCCCCATTTTTTACTTTTTTCTTATCGGAGGTTTTTGCGTGGGGGAATGCAGAACGCTCTCCAGTTGCCACAATTGTCGGAAAAGAGGTTCCCTCCGCACCCGCCTTCCTCATCGCGTATTCTGCTTCCGCTGCTAGTTCTACCTCGGTCATTCCCTCTTCAATCGATTCATAGATGGTTTTAAATCCAATATCCCCTAATTTACACGCTTTCTCCATTCTCTCGATTTCTTTAGTAGTTTTTGTAAGCCTCGCTTTTGTAATAATCGCGGATGCGCCCGTGAAATTATCGATTTTAAATTTAACCCTCCACTCTTCGTGCTTTTTCACCGGAATGTACTCTTCTTCAAATCCTACTTTATCAAGTTTCATCTTTTTTATCGTCTTCTCAACAAATTGAGGCTTTCCAGATGGAATTTCTCTTATTTCGACCTTACTTGATAACGCTTTATCGTTTTTTATGTTCATTTCTGCCTGGTCGTATTCTAACGCGTTAAGAAAAACAATCGTTTTTTCAATTTGATCTTTATGTTCCAAATTTGGAATTAAGATTAGGGTGTCGCTTTCTATTTTAAAACCAAGACAATAGAGTAAATTTTCTGGTTTCGTTATTAATAGCGCATCAAGCTCGCTAAATCGTTCGTCGGCTTGAATTCGTTCAATATTCGTGAGACTCATGATCATTCCTTTAAATTGTTAACAATAATAATTAGTTTTAGACTATATAAATTTAAAATCTCCAGTTTTTAAATCTATGAATAAAAACTGAGAGATTCAAGGTGATAATAATTCCATTAGCTCAAATTTACATGTGGAAAGGGATATCAGAAGAGGTAAGTAAGAAAATTATTGCAGGCGTTACTGATGTTTTTGTTGATCTTGGCATTCCAAAACAAGCAGTAAACGTTTTAATTCAAGAAATACCTAAAGAACACTGGGGTATTGACGGATTACCCGCAACTGAAGCGCGTCCAGATGCTAAACCTCCCTAATAATTATATCTTTTTTCTTTTTCTTTATATTTTAATTGCTAATATTATACTTTTTCAAAGCTTAGCATTGGGCTTGATGATTCTCGGATTGCCCCGCTGGTTTGCTCACTCCGAATGATCGTGCATTTAACATAATGCGATGATTTTCAGTCTTCAAAAGGAAAAGAAGAGAACAAAAATCGGACAACAT
>JAEORV010000195.1 GCA_016840695.1 Promethearchaeota archaeon | reverse complement strand
TCCTTTATGTCTCAAATCGCCCTTACCTCGAATAGAGATATCATTTGAGATGGAGCGAAAATCTTTTACCTTCTCCACGATCCACAAATCTCCCGCAGTTTCCAATACATAGGCTTCATTTGGATCTGCAATAATAAAAGAATTGTGATAAATACCTCCGCCTAATTTATGCTTACCTCCTTGTCCATACTTTTCTAACAAATCAGTCATAATTTCTAAAGTATCCTTAGCTGTTTTCCCTCTCTCTAATCCTAGTCTTATTAAATCCATTCCTATTAACCCAGATTCCTTTAATGGCTCTTTCGTGGCTATAGCTTCGTTCCCAACTACAACATTATATTCATTTGCTCCCATTTCTGCACCCCATATCCAGTATGGTTTGCTTAAAATAACAGCAGCAGTTTCAGTAACTTGCGGAATTTTAATATCTGTGCATCTTAATAATTCTCCGGAAGAGTATTTTTTTCTCGGAGAATATGTTATTAATTGCACTTCTTTTATATCTCTATCGCTATTTTTTCCAAATATCACATTACCATTTTTCGTTGCCTTTCCTAACGCAACATAAGTATCACACATTTTTCTAATCAGTTAATTTTTAAATTTTATATAATAATATTAAACCTCTCAGTATATAACTTCTAGTTATGATTGAGTAAAAAAAAATTAAATATTAATGTTCGATCATTAAATCTCTTCCTATGGTTTCTGGTAAATAGCGTTTTACAAGTATAGGTATAATAAAAATTAATCCTAATGCCATTAATACATAAATTACATGAAGAGGAATGAAAAGCGCTAATAACCCAGAAAGAGCAAGCCCAATGGTTAAACCTAAAGCATAGGAGAAAGAACGCCATCCAGAAGCATAAGCTCTAATGTCCGTGTCAAAACTCTCTAACGCGAATAATCTAGTTATGGCTCCAAGTCCCCAGAAAAATCCATTTGTAAAAAACGAAAGGATTGCGATTCCCCAGAAAAAAGAAATCTCGATAAAAACCGACGCAATTGTTGTTGCTGTAAATAATATAATGCAATAAAGATAAATTGTTTTTTTCCTACCTATTTTATCAGAAATGAGGCCAGATAATCCGAAAGCTCCAATGCTTCCAAGGCCTCCTATCATCATCGCAATATTATATGATTCTTCTCCAAATTGAAGAGAAAGTAAAGCCTCTAGAGAATGCGCGTTAGCAAAAAATAAACCAAGAATAAATCCAATTAATATAAAAGAGATGACAATCATTCGATTATTGCCTTCAAATGGTTTTTTTAAAGTATTAATTATATTATCATTTGAAATTTTAGTTGAATCCACATCATTTTGCTGTATTTTTTTAAACGCGGGTGTTTCTTTCATAAAAAATCCAAGAAGGGCTAGAGGAATTGCAATACCTCCAAAAAAGGCCATATTTTCCCAGGTTTTTCTTGCAGGATTGGTCGGATCGGGATAAATCAAAAACATTCGTATAAGAAGGATTGAAATTGAGAAGAACATACCTGCTACTAAAATTACTGAAGAATATCTGGCTCTTTTATCTTTTGGGGCTTCTTCCGACATGATTATACCCCAAATATCAGATGTGAAAAATATGTACATAAAAAATAGAAAAATTGTAAAGGATATTGGTTCACGAGCGAATCCAAGGAAAAAACTAGATATTCCCATTCCTAAAAACACGACAATCATCATAGGTTTTCTTCCAACTTTATCAGCTAAAAAATGCATTACAATTGAAAAAAAGTAGCCAATTGATCCAATTGAAAGCATGAAAAGCCAAATTGAATTATTTATCCCAAAATCTGTTTGTACATAGGAACCAATATTATAATAATAACTACAAGTATAGGTATCAAAACTTTCATACAAGATCATGTAAATAACAAGAAACATCATGTATCTTTTCGAGCGAATACCGTTTGACGAGGTAGAGTTCTTTGAAATTTCAGTCATAGTTAATTATCCTATAATTTATATTTGAACAACTAATTTATTTAGAAAATAAAGGCAAATATTAATACTTTTCAACAATGTTTACGTAGGTAAAAGAAACGAAAAGTAATGATGGTAACGTTACCGTAAGCCCTGCTAAGGCTAAATAATTAATGTAGGGGAAAAAAGTAAAAACAAAGATTGAAAAATAGCACCACCCTAAAATCCCTATAATTAAAAGCCAATTCTAGGAAAAAAAATGCTTGAGAGTCATTTTTTTCATGCTTTCTTTACTTTTTGAATATATTTATCCTTCCGTGCTTTTTGGATTGTACTCATTCTTGATTTTATATCCTCATAATAATTCCCATAAATAGGAAAAAAACTAAAGATTAAAGCTCCTAATAGTATGATTATTCCAGGGATTATTCCAATCGTTAATCTCAAGCCAAAAACCGTAAAAACGGATTGTAGTTGTCGTACGCCGCCAATTGGTTCTTGATAATGAAAGGTTAGTAACATTAACGCCGTAAATCCTCCAGCAACAGATTGAGCGGGTTTTGTTACAAAAGCATTTGCACCAAATATGGCAGCTTCGCGTCGGATTCCCGTCTTCACTTCGTCTTCGTCAGCTATATGCCCGAAAATGGTGGTAATTAAAGAGAGTGTCCCAAAAAAGCCAAATCCCGTTAAAAAGAACCCAATTATGCAAAAGAATCCCGGTAAAATCCCTATTAATACCAATCCAAATCCCATAGAGAGTAACGACCTTGTCATAGTTACTTTTAAACCCATCTTCTTGTTTATTTTTATGAAATAATATATCCCTGAGAAGATTCCTATAAAAAGTGAAAGGACTATCATTATTAATACCACTGTCTCGTCCAATCCTTCAAATGCATAATATATGAAGAAAAACAGGTTTTCTAACAGCGAATTGTTAACGAAGATGACACAGAAATTCATGGAGACAGTAATGAGAAAAGCCTTGCTCTTAAAAGTATGTTTCATTGAATCGATAAAGCTTAATGGGTCGTCCACGTGGGAGAATTCAAGGTTTTCCTTTACTTTAAACGCTACAATCCACATTGATATTAATTGTGCGATCGATATAATTAATGCCATGAAAAGGAACCCAGAAGTTCCGGGCATGTCCAAAAATACCATTGGTAAAAGCAATGCCATTAGCATTCCTATTAAACCAAAAGCCATCACGATTACTTGGAGGCTTACACGTTCTTTATGAACCATTGTAATTTCTTGGCTCAACGAATTTAAAGCTATATTGGCTGCAGTATATGCCGTGTCAAACAATAGCATTGATAAAGTCATCCAAATAAAAACTGGCACATCTCCAATAACATCTGTATGCGGACTTGCCCACATAAGGAAGAATGATAATGCTAGGATTGGAGCGCAGATCATTAAATAAGGTATTCTCCTCCCCCATTTCGTTGATGTTCTATCAGATAACCAACCGAATAATGGATCATTAACGGCATTCCATACGATGAATAACATATAAGCCCAAAAAATATAAATTTCTGGAAGAAGCAACTGTTCCCTGTAAAATATAATAAGCGAAGACATGAATAAACCGCTGGTCGCATTTGTTCCTAAATAGCCTGCACTGAAATATGTCTTTTCCTTAAGCGTTAGTTTTTCTTCTTTCAGTATTTCATCATTTCCTGACATGTAATTTACCTCTTCTTTCTTAGCACTTGACCATTTAGGACTCCCAAGTGCTTGCCATGAGAAGCAGTTATCTTTCCATTTACGATGACATGATCAATCCCTTCAGGAAATTGGCGTCCATTTTCCAAAGTTCCTTTCTCTTTTATCTTATTATAATCAAAAACAACGATATCGGCTTTTAAACCTTCTTTAAGAATGCCCCGGTCTTGTAATTTTAAAATTTTAGCTGGTAGAGAAGTCATTTTTTTTATTGCAGATTCTAAGGAAACATAACCTTTCTCTCGGACCCATCTTTGAATAACTCTCGGGAAGGTCCCGTAATTCCTCGGATGTTCATTCTGTTTAGGATTTACTACTAAGATACCATCGGAACTCGAACACACATATGGGCGCTTATATAACGGAATCATACCTACCTCTTCTTTTTTGGTTTTTAAAGTAATGATGATACCCCCTTCTTCGTCCCTCATTAAGTCTAAAAATGCTTCACGGATGTTTTTGTTTGGATAATATTCTCGTAACGCATCATAAATTAATTTTCCTTGAATATCTGGATTATTTGGACAACTTAAAATGGTTACCTTTTTGGCTAATACAGGTACTATTAACTTTTTAAGTAAGAATTTAGGAATCAGTTTAATAGATCTAGGGGCGTCAGCCAAAAACATCGAAAATAATTTTTGGAACATTTCTTCTAAAATCCTCTTTCTGGCTTTAGGATCTGTAAGGTTTTTTTCATAATTTTCAAATACCCATGTATTAAACATTATAAAAGCTAAAGGCGTGATGGCATCTTCATAAACGGTAATATCTGCCGTGATATTCAAACCTTCTGCTTGTGCATCCTCCATTACTTTAATTATCTTAGGTGTCATTTTTTCAGTAGTGCTGCTAATCACGCTCCAATGTGATATATGAGCTCTACACTTACCTTCTCTCGCAATTCTAATTAATTCATTCATTCCTACTTTTATTATTTCTGATCCTTCATTTCTCATATGAGACATATATACTCCATCATATTCACCAACGACTTTTGCAAGTTCTATGATTTCTTCCGTCTTGGTAACTGAACCAGGAGGATATACTAATCCGGTTGACATTCCAAATGCTCCTGATTCCATGTGTTTCCTCACCGTTTCTTGCATTTTTTTGAGTTCTTTTTCATCTGCAGGTTTCTCGCTTACTCCTAATTCAAGAGCACGCACATTTCCTTGAGGAACAAAATATGCAATATTTATAGAGATTCCCTTATCTTTAACCTTTTTTGCAA
>JAEORV010000194.1 GCA_016840695.1 Promethearchaeota archaeon | reverse complement strand
TTGACTTATCTATCATAATAAAGTAAACTTTTGCCTGCAATGAAAATAAATACTAAACAAAAAATAACGGCGATAGTCCTTGGGTTAGTTTTTTGCATAGTACTATTAGAGGTTGGGATACAACTGACTGGGGTTGTCTTTTTATCCATCCAAGATTATAAAAACAGAAGAGCGGTGAAGCAAAAAGGCACCTATCGTATTTTATGTTTAGGTGATTCAATGACTGCTAATAAGTTCCCTAAGCCGCTTGAGAGGGTGTTAAATAAAGAGATGCCAGAAATAAAATTTTCAGTAATAGACAAAGGAATACCAGGAGCGGATTCAAGCCGTATAATGTCAATCTTAAACGAATCGATAGATAGATACAATCCGGATATGATCATTGTAATGATGGGAAATTTCGAATGGGGAAAACTTTTGCCATATGGAGATATTAATGTTTCAAGAGCTACACCTTTAAAAAGTTACAAATTAGCGCAACTTCTATGGTCTAACATATTAGATAAAAATAAAAGAAGAAAAAAATTGAATATAGAGAACGGAGGACCAGTTAACAGCAAAAAATTATTGCAAACTAGCAATCTAAAAAAATCTACAAATGCAGAAATTCAATCTAAAAACTTGACACGACCAAACTTCAATAATGCAAAAAAATATATTGGCTTAAAAAAGAATTCGAAACGTAAATTCCTTGATTTAGAACGAGAAAAAAATTGCAAAGGTAAATATTTTTTCGTAGAGGATATAGGTGCAGATCCAAAAGGTACGTTAAGATTGAATCATCTGTCTGGACTGAGTTTAAATAAAGCTGAAGAAATGTTTAAAAAAGCTATTAAAATAGATCCTCAAAATATCACAACCCGTTTTTCATTAGGACAGTTTTATTGGAGAATGGGAAAAATTAACAAAGTCGAAGAAATGTTTGGGAAAGCTCTAAAAGAATGTGATACACAGATTGAAACTTATTTAAAATTGGACCATTCTGATACAAAACAGAAGCAGGTTTATATACCCAGAAGAATAGTAGGCAGGATCGTGGACAGATTTTTTATATCTGGTATGCTCGGACGAGTATATAATGACCAGGAAAAATATCATGAAGCCGAAAAAATATTAGAAGAAGCTATATTAAAAACTCCAATAAACGGTAGAGTACAGATTGGTAGAGAAAACAATTATAAATATCCAATAAAAAATGGTAAAACCAAAGAGATGCTAAAGAAAATCATAGAAGAAGAACCAAGATGCTTTTGGGTTTATATTGAATTGGCACGATCTTATAAATGCCAGCACAAATATGATATGGCTGAAAAATCCCTTAAGAGAGCTATCAATTTACATTCAGGAAACCATATGTTATATGGACAAATTGCTCTTCTTTACGCAGAACAGGGGGAAAACAGACTGTCAGAAAAATACTTTAGAAAAGCAGAGAAATTAAGATTAGAACTATGCAATCCCAGAACAATCCGTAACTATCAGAGATTAAAGCGAATTGTAACTCAAAAAGGAATAAAACTAGTATGCATGCAGTATCCTACGCGCAACGTAAATTCATTAAAGAAAATGTTAGAGCCACATGGAAACATTATTTTTGTGGACAATGAGAAAATCTTTAAAGAAGCAATAAAACAAGAGGGAATAGATGAATATTTTATAGATATGTGCGGAGGAGACTACGGACATTACACTCCTAAAGGTAATAAGCTCTTGGCTGAAAATATTGCCAATACTATATTAAAAGAAGTCTTTAACAAATAGTGGGTTTGGTGGAGATGAGGGGAGTTGAACCCCTGACCTCTTCCGTGCGAGGGAAGCGCTCTCCCAACTGAGCTACATCCCCAAATCCTTTAGCTCTAAATTTTGAGGGATAATATAATGATTCTCCACTAAAACAGCATCAATTACCCGTTTGATTTTAAAGTTGCGGATAGACTTCCGTAAATGACAGAAAGCAATAAATCCCTCACTATCTAAAGCGTAAATGTCAACCTGCCTCCTCCGCCGCTGGGTGCTATCACTAGACCAAGGGGCAAAATAATCTATATCAACAGTTAACTTCTTAGTAAAGGCCTCATTTAAAGTGCCAATAATTTGTTTATCTCGCCCCCAGCGAATGGGAATTAAACCCTGGCGATACAAAACGAATCCATTGTTTTTACCATATTCGTAAAGGTCGCGGGTAATTAAGACATCGTCCCCACAGTAACTTTTTAATTTATCAAATTCGCCATTTCTAAAATAACGAACGGCATCTAATCCGTCGCCACTTTTCCCTCGACCTAAACTATACTTAGCGAGCTCATCAAGCTTCAAGCGGTGTCCTAAAATAATCTCTATTTCTTCTAAAATATCCAATGTAGGAAAATTATCCAAAACTTTGCCTCGATATGGCTCAAGAACTACATAATCAAACCTCTTTAGATTAAAACCAATAATTAAATCCGCTGCTTCCATTAATGAAAAAAGTTCGTGGAGCCTGTCTTCAGTGAAGAATAATAATCTCTCCTGTAAGTAAGAATAAACCCCGACTAGAGAAACCTTTAAGGCCCGGAAGTTCCTCCCCCCTACTTCGGAAAAGGTATGTTGCGTCTCTAAATCTAAAACTAATTTGTCTTTCTCTTTATGTTTTTTGTTTTTCATTTCTTAACTCCAGCCGCAGGCTGGTGGTGGGGACGACAGGATTCGAACCTGCATGTCTTGCGACACTAGCCCCTCAAGCTAGCGTGTCTGCCAATTCCACCACGTCCCCATAACTAACTCAAAATATAAAACTACAAATTCAAAATTAAAATTTTTCGTCTTTTATAATCAATATAACCGAACTAAAAGCTTTTGTCAACGCAATAGCAGTTAATTAATGCCTATTTCCCATTAACTAAATGGCAGGAAACCCAATGGCCATCTCTTTTCTCCTCAAAGGACGGTATAACCTTTGAACATAAAGGAATAGCTTTGAAACAACGCGGATGAAAAGGACAACCAGAAAACGATTCAATAGAATGTGAAACCTCACCTTTTAAAACGATTCTCTTCTTCTTTACAGTAGGATCAGCCACTGGAGTAGCCGAGATTAAAGCTTGAGTGTAAGGATGTAAAGGCTCTTGAAAAAGAGAATCGCTGGAAGCAATTTCTACAATTTTACCTAAATACATTACCGCTACTCTCTTACAAAATAACCTAACAATCTCTAAGTTGTGAGCAATAAAAAGAAAAGCTAAATTATATTCTTCCTGTAAATCTTTCATGAGATTGAAAATCTGAGCCTGAATCGAAACATCTAATGAAGAAACTGGCTCATCAGCAATGATTAATCTTGGCCTAAGAGCTAAAGCCCGGGCAATGCCAATTCGCTGCCTTTCGCCACCACTAAATTGGTGGGGATAACGGCCAATAAAAGATGAGTTGAGCCCTACTTTCTGAAGAAGTTCACCTACTGCCTTTCTTTTCTCCTGACGGGTTCTAACTCTTTTATGAAAAATTAATGATTCTCCAACTATTTCTTCAATAGTCAAACGGGGATTTAAAGAACTAAAAGGATCTTGAAAAATAATTTGAATTTCTTCTGCTAAATTTAAATTCGTAGTTTTTTTGAAAATATCTTCATTCTCTAAAAATACCGCGCCACTGGTGGGTTCGAGCAACTTTAGAATTAATCTTCCTATTGTTGTCTTTCCACAGCCACTTTCACCAACTAAACCCAGGGCCTCTTTAAAACCAATAGAAAAACTTACCCCATCTACCGCTTTGAGCATAGCTTTGGTCTTTCGCCAGAAACCTCTCTCTATAGGAAAATATTTCCTCAGGTTTTTTGCCTCAAGTAAATTCTTCATCTTTTGTTTCGCCAGTTAGAATAACTTTCTTTAATAGAAATATTGGGATTCCAACAACTTACCCAATGGTCTTTATCACTTTTTTCCATTTTAGGAAATTCTCTACGGCAAATATCAAGAGTCTTTTTGCATCGAGGATGAAAATAACAGCCTGAAGGAAGATCTGCTAAATGGGGAACTTCTCCAGGAATGGATTTAAAACTCTTAATATTCTCTTTAGGTAAAACATCTAATAAAGCCTTAGTGTAGGGATGTAATGGTTGCCGAAATAACTCTTCAGTTTTAGCAATTTCAACTATCCTTCCAGCATACATAACCGCTACCCTATCAGCCATTTCTGCAATAATACCAAAATCATGTGTAATAAAAAGTACAGACATGTTCATTCTCTTTTTTAAATCTATTAGCAAATCTAAAATTTGAGCTTGAATAGTTACATCAAGAGCTGTCGTTGGCTCATCAGCAATTAAAATATCTGGCTTGGAAGAGATTGCCATAGCTAACATCACCCGCTGGCGCATACCACCACTAAGCTGATGAGGATAATCGTTAAATCTTTCTTCCGGAAAAGAAATACCAACTAGATTGAGTAAATGTAAAACTTCCTTTTTTGCCGCTGGCTTTGTCTTCTTCTGATGAGTCATAATTGATTCCTGTATTTGATCTCCAATTTTCCAAACAGGATTAAGTGAAGTGGCCGGTTCTTGAAAAACTATGGAAATCCTCTTGCCGCGGATTTGGCGTAACTCTTTCTCTTCTAAATCTAATAAATTCTTTCCATCAAAAAAAATCTTCCCACAAGTAATCCTTCCAGGTGGTGTAGGAATAAGCCTCATAATGCTTAGTGCCGTCATACTCTTCCCACAGCCGCTTTCACCAACTAATCCCAGTGTCTCTCCCTGACGAATCTCTAAATTAACTTTATCAACAGCTTTGAGGAGACCATCTTCAGTATATAAATAAGTAGATAAATTTTCTATCTTAAGCATAATTTACTCTTTAACGTAGCCTTGGATCTAAAATATCCCTTAATCCCTCACCAAGTAAATTGTAGGCTAAAACAGTTATAAGAATAGCTAATCCGG
>JAEORV010000193.1 GCA_016840695.1 Promethearchaeota archaeon | reverse complement strand
CTGGCTAAGGACTCAAGTCTTGGTAAGATTTCTTCTTCGGTCATCTTTGTGTTCTTTTTTAACTGCTCCATTGTGAGCGAGAAATTTCTTTTAAAAGCTTTATTGATGAAATCTAAATCTTTTTCTTCAGTAATGATATGTTTTAAAATTTTAATCAAAGTATCGTTCAAAGGAAAAGGTAATATCCCTGCTTTGATAATGATATTTGCTGCTTTTTTATATTTTTCATCTGACATTCTAAATCTAATTTATGGTTTAGAAAATAAAAAGCTAATTAGTATTATAAGAAATGGAAATAAAAAAAGATAATAATAAAAAAATTAATTATTTCTTCCTGAGTGGAGGTACCTTTACTATTCTCTTACCCTTCACCAAGGATATTGCATTTTCGGGGCAGAAATGGGCACATACTCCGCATCCAATGCATTTTTCTGCATCTCGATCCGCTTTACCATCGTCATTTATATATATTGCCCCATTAACGCATTTATCGACACAAGTTTCACATCCCACGCATAAATCGTGATTAAAAACTGATAAATGATGGGTTTCATTGATCATTGGTGCCATTGCATTTTGAAGAGAATTTCCACAACAACATCTACAACAATTACAAATACTCGTTTCTGGCTTAGAACTATCAAAGTTTGGATGGTAGACTTTCATTACTAATCCATCCTTTGCAGATGCTTTTAAAATCTTTATTGCTTCATCCTTAGTTACCATTCTTGCGAATCCTTGTTGGACCGTGTGTCTTGCAGACTTTCCAAGCGTGAAACAATTTTCTCTCATATCTGTTTGTTTGCAAGGCTCCCCTTCTAGATCTTTATGATGACGACAAAAGCAATGACCTACAGCGATATCATCGAATTTATTAACTACTTCTTCGATTTTTTGAGATGGGATGACCTTTTCGGTTGGAACCTCTATGTCTTGATTTATTGTAATGAGAATTTCTTTCCCCGTTGGTTCGTTTTCATAGAGAGGAATCGTTCTATCGACAGCTGGTGCTTTTAGTAACATTGGCATTATATTATCGTAGCCATCCTGTATTATGTCGTCCAAGCCTTTGAACAATGTGGTGAATAACTCTGCGAGTTTTCTATTTCTCTCTGTAACTTCGAGCTCCTTCATAAAAGTATACTCAAACAAGCCTACATTTACAATCGGTAATAATCTAAACACTTTTATTCCTGTAGAACTAGGTTGATTGAAAAGAAATCCCTTTTTGGCAAGTTTATCTGTAAGATCTAAAATTTTTTCCTCGGACAAACCAGTTCTTTCTTTTAGCTGGTCTAAGCTCTGACTGGCTTTTCTACTAAATGCTAAAATCATGTCAATCTCTTCTTCATCACTTCCCAAGAGCATCTTTATGATTTCAAGAAAGGTATCGTTTACAGGAATTGGCATTCCTCCGACTTTCAATATAGCTTGTGCTACTTTTTTGTATTTAGCTTCAGACATTTTCATTCAAATTTTACATTTTATATAAAATATTAATAATCACTAATGTATATTTAACTTTTCTTTAAAAAATTTGTTTATTTTTCCAAAGATTACTACTTGGTTAATAATTAATTAAATTAGTTTATCAAATTTTAATATGTATCATAACAAATTGATATCTTTAGTTGATTATTCATGGTTAATTGCCTAATTGTTGGTCATGGCGCACGAGAGCACGCTATAGCAGAAGCGCTAGTGCGGGGAGGTGCTGAATTATACGCGTTCATGAGCTTTAAAAATGCGGGTTTAGACGACTTAAGTAAAGGGAGAATTAAAATTCATTCTGAAACGGATTTTAAGGAGATAATCAATTTTTCAAAAAGTAAGAATATTGACTTTGCTTTTATTGGTCCCGAAGCTCCTTTATGCGTTGGCATAGTTGATGCTTTAGAAAAGGGAGGTATTCCTTGCGCAAGTCCAAAAATAGAAGCTGCCCAGCTAGAAGGATCTAAAATATTCATGAGAGAATTATTAACAAAATATAAGATTCCTTCAAATATAAAAAGTAAAAAATTCAATTCAATGGAAGGTGTAGAAGAATATATTAAAGATAACGGGGAAGAGACGATTGTCGTTAAGCCAGATGGTTTAACTGGTGGTAAGGGCGTAATGGTTTATGGAGATCATCTGTTTTCAAAGATAGATATCATGAATTACTGCCAAGAATTAACTGATAAAAGAAGTCCGTTTATTCTTGAAGAAAAATTAGATGGAGAAGAATTTACTCTACAAGCGTTCGTGGATGGTAAAAATGTAGTAGGAACTCCATTAGTTCAAGATCATAAAAGAGCTTACGAGGATGATAAGGGACCAAATACAGGCGGAATGGGTTCTTATTCCATGGAAAATCACTTAATGCCATTTATTACAGAAGAAGACGTGGAAAACGCTCTTAACGACATGAAAAACGTCGTTGCTGCTTTAAAAACAGAAACGGGAGTAGAATACAAAGGACCCTTATACGGGCAATTCATGAAAACGGCAAGTGGTAATAAATTAATTGAATTTAACGCCCGTTTTGGAGACCCTGAAGCAATGAATGTCTTGCCATTACTTAAAACGAATTTTGTAGATGTGTGTTGGGGGATAATAAATGGAAACCTACCTTCTAATATTGAATTTGAGAAAAAAGCTACCGTTTGTAAGTATCTTGCTCCAGAAGGATATCCTGTCTCTCCTAAGAGTGATGAATTAGTAGTGATTAATCAAGAAAAATTGAAAGAATTCGGTGCAAGGTACTATTACGCGTCGATTTATCGCGAAGGTACGAAGATCTTTACTACAACATCACGAGCAATGGGTGTCCTTGGAATTGCAGAAACCCTTGAAAAAGCGGAACAAATAGCTGAAAACGGCGTGAGTTGCATTGAAGGAAAGCTCTTTCACCGAAAAGATGTAGGAACCAGGCAATTGTTACAAAAACGAATCGATCACATGAATTCGCTCTTAAACAAATAGAAATAAAATAATACTCTAACTCTTTTTATAATTTATAACAAGCAAATTCTAATTTTTTTAAGAGTTAAATTAAATAGTGTTTATTATGGCATGGCACAAGGCTAATGAAAGATATAATAGCTTGATTAAACAGTTATTTCATGGAAAAGAATGGCAAGAGAGATCAGAAGCAGCACGGGAATTAGGGATCATGCAAGAAGGGCGTGCAGTAAATTTACTTTGCAGAGCTCTTAGAACAGAACAAGATAAAGTGGTTCTAGATCGTATCATTGAAGCACTAGGGAAGATTGGAGATGGAAGAGCGACTCTAAGAATTATTGAAAAATTGAAAGAAATGACTGAACAGGATCACATCGATAAATTCAGGTTAATTAATATTATTGAAAGCCTCATAAATATAAAAGATAAACGTGCATTAGTCTACATCGGTCCTTTCTTAAGCATCTCCGAAGAAGAAGTGCGCAAAGTCGCAGAAAATGCTTTTGATGTAATAGAACCTAACTGGCGAGAAATCATCAAAAAAGAAAGGGAAACTAAATCGATTCAAGATATTTTTAAAATTAAAATTTAGAGAGAGTATACTGTTATATTACTCTTTTTCTTCCAAATTGGTCTAAATAATAAGCTCTTAATAACCAATTATTTAAAATTTTCTTGTAAATATATTCTTAATTTAAAATAAATAGTTCAAAAGGAAATTCTCTTGAAAAGTGTCTGCTGTTGGGATTTAGAGGGGCCAATTTCGGTTATAGACTTCGCTGCTGATATCGGGCGGTTGTTAAGCAAGAAACCAGAATTGAACCTCCAAGAATATGATATGGGAGAATTTTTCTTCATGATTTCAAATTACGACGATTATATCATTGATATTCCAGGAGTTAAAAAAAAATTAAACATCCTTGACTATCAACCAGGAGACACGCTTCGAATAATGGCTCCACTTTATGTAGCTTGCTTTTCTGACAACGAATTAATCAATTTAGCTAAGCAGAATTTAGGATTATTACCAGGTTGTAAGGAATTAATGGCAATATTACACCAAAAATGGGATTTGTTTGTTATATCAACGAGTTATACTCAGTTCGCTCATAACGTCACAGCTGCTTTAAATATCCCGCAAGATCACGTGTATTGCACGGATTTGCACGTAAAAAATTTAAAGGAAGGATTGGCAAACATTAATGACACGATTGACGAGCTGGTGCGAGAGATATTTCAAAAATACCTTGATAACGATAAGAAACTCGATAGTATTATTGGTGACTTGAACGACTTCTTCTGGAAAGGTCCAGAAACAGATTACATTAAAGTCATGAATCAGGTAAAAGTGAGGGGAGGAAAACGAAAAGAAATGGCTGTTGAAGATATTTCAAAGCGAACAAGCACCCCCATATCTGAAATGATTGCTCTTGGAGATTCCATTACTGATATTAACATGCTCCAGAGATTAAAAGACGAAGGAGGAATTGCTGTATCATTTAATGGAAATGATTTCACTATTTCTCGTGCAACTGTAGCAGTTACAACACCCAATAATTTAGGAGTTTTACCTCTATTTGAAGCGAAAGATGATATACAACTATTTTTAGAGAAATGGGAATCTAATTATGAAAGCTTTAAAAACAATCCAAAAAATATTCCAAGTGGTTTAATTTCAGAAGATGTGAAGAAGCTATTTATTCAAAACGATTTTTTACCTGAAATTGATAATCTGAATAACAAATCTGAAACCCAACTTAAAGCAATTATAGATAAACAAAAGAAAATGCGTAAATTAGTAAGGGGTTGGGCAGGACAATTAGGATAAATCTTAATCTATTAAGATTAACTCATTATCTCCTTCTTTATAAAATTTCCTATAGAATATCACGCCTGAAATAATAATAATCAATTTATTTATCATTGAATTATTCTGTTTATCCCCATTTTTAATATTTTTTTATATCATTCCTTGG
>JAEORV010000192.1 GCA_016840695.1 Promethearchaeota archaeon | reverse complement strand
AAATTTCGAATGGAAATATAGAAAAACAGTGTCATTTAATGTTGAAATACTCAAATAACAACGATAATCGGTTCAATATTGAAAAATTTTATAAAACCTACTTGAATTCTCCTAAAATTTTTAAAAATAGGAACGCTTTAGAATCAGCATACATTCCCGAAGAATTACCTCATCGAAACAAGGAGATTGAACAGATAGCTGAAAAAACTGCGTGTGCTTTAAGAGGAGATACTCCTCCAAATTTTTTGTGTTATGGAAGAACTGGGACTGGAAAAACCGCAACAATTCGATATGTGAGCCAAAAACTCGCCCAGCAATGTATTGATCACAAACCTTGGTGGATATATGTCAATTGCAATTTGGTTTCAACTCCTTATCGTATATTAGCCCATATTTATAACACGATATCTGGAAGAGAGAAAATTCCCCCGACAGGACTTCCTAAAGATGTCATTTTCAAGAAGTTACTAGGATTATTAGATCAAAAAGTTGGAAGAGCTATCTGTTTTTTAGTATTAGACGAAATTGACATCTTGATAGAGAAGAAGGGTGGAAATGAAATTCTTTATCTTCTTACCAGGTTGAATGAAAATTTAGATCATTGTCGAACGAGCCTAATAGGTGTTTCAAACAAATTAAAATTTAAAGAAACGCTTGATCCGCGAGTATTGTCAAGTTTAGGAGAAGAACCTCCAATTGTTTTTCATTCTTACAACGCAAAACAACTTGGCGATATATTAATGGAAAGAGCAAGAGTAGCTTTTTATGATGAAGTTTTAGATGTCGAGATCATTCATTTATGTGCAGCATTAGCCGCAAAAGAAGACGGAGACGCTAGAAAAGCATTGCAATTGTTAAGAAAAGCTGGCGAAATCGCAGCAAGAACTCAAAATAAATCGATCAAAGGAAAACACGTACATGACGCTCACGACGAGTTAGAGAAAGATCATGTGGAAGAATACATCCTTGGAATGCCCTTACAAGCTCAAGTTATATTATCGGCAATTTTCATAATTAAAAAATTTTCTCCAGAAAATATCATTACTTCGGGTGATATATACGATGTCCATTCAGAGTTAAGTAATAGAATTCCAGGGATAAAACCCCTGACAAAAAGAAGAATCAGTGATTACATAAACGATTTAGCTCTTGCTGGCATCATAACGGCAAATACAAGATCGATGGGTCATTATGGAAGAACAAAGATAATCAATTTAGACATTGAATTAGCTTTAATAGAGAAAGTATTGATGGAAAATAGTAAAATTAGAGATTTATTAAACTATAAACCAATTTTATTACAATCTGATAAGGTGAAATTAAAAAATAATGTTTTTAAAAAATTAATATAATCATATTAAGCTGTAAAACTCCAATCATCAATATATAATGCGATTTCCTTGAGAAAGCCAATTACGGAATCCTCATCTCTTTCTTTTAAAACAAGAAATAACTTAGTCAAATGCTTGCAAAATTGTTTATTTTTTGCTCTTTTCGAAATAAAATCGTGGCAGTCATGAAATAATTCTTTTTTATTAATATCTATGCCAATATTGTAGGTTTGTTTTTGAGAACCTTTAACTTTGGCTATAATTATTCCTTCATTGAAATCAAATCTTTTAATATCAAAAGAATCATCAGTTACGGATATCGCTCGATTTAAAGTACCTTTGTCAGAAAAAGCTCTTAAAAGTACACCATAATTAATCTTACTGTTTTCTTTTATTCTTTCTTTAACGCTCAGGTTTTTACGAGTTGCTTCAATATTACAAATAATTTCATCTTTCCTTATACTATGCCAAGACTTTAGTTTTTTTTTCAAGCTAGAGGTTAAAGAAATGTTTTTTTGCCCATCTTCTATTAAGAATTCACTCTTAATACTTTTATCAATAAATATTGTTGCTTTTTCAGGGACCATTAGGAATAATTCGAACGAAATTTTATAAAGTAAGTCTTTTTTCGAAATTTTTGGAAGATCAATTATTTTCCAAACATATAAAACCAATTCTGATGTATTGTTTCGAGGCACTACTAGATTCATTATAATAGTGGTTTGATTTATTTTGAAGATCAATTAAATTCTTTTTAAGTCTAATTCAAGACATCTTAATGTATCTAACTCGATAATTGGAGCTATTCCTGGAGTAGGATTTATTCCAAAACTTTTCATGAAATCTGTTTGTGATTGAAAACATCCAGAATTCACTAATGAAACGCTTTTATACTTATCAAATCCGTTAATATGAACATGTCCCGTGTGAAAAATGTCAGGAATGTTGTCTATTACAAGCCAATCTTTACTAACTGGAGCGATTTGAGTTTTCTTTCCATAGATTGGTGCAAGATGCCTGCATATTAATAATTCCTTCATTGTATCAACTGGTTTATCGTTTTCCAATCCAGCGATCAATAAATTCATATCAAGCATGCTATCTCCGTGATAAATAAGAGTATTTACATTATGAGTTTGTATTAAAGAAGGATTTCCTATGCATTTAACCCCTATATCGATGAGTTCACTTGCATATTTCTTATCTACGGCTGGTCGAGGTATGGCGTTTCGCACGGGATCGTGATTTCCTGAGCTATAGATTATTTTAATGTAATCTGGAATTTCCAAGAGTAATTCTGAAGCATGTTTAAATTGTTGAAAAATGTCCTTTATGTTTAAATCGTCTTGTTGATTCGGATATACACCTACTCCATCAACTAAATCTCCATTAATTACTAAATATTTAATTTTACCTGCTACTTCACGGTTTCTTTTGTTCTGATTTCTTCCATTTAGGAAATCCACGAATTTTTTCCACAAATCACTCTCAAATTCCTTACTTCCAATGTGTGTATCTGAAATTAAAGCGAGCGATAAAGGATCAGGAGATTTATTTGGCTGAAAACTATTTGGAATATCTATTTTTGAGATAATATCAGCAAAAACTACACCTCTATTATTTTTCTCACCAGGATTATAAGTTCCTTCAATATAGATCATTTGATCTTGAATGGTTTTTTCAGCAATCTTACGATTGTCAATGTTTTCAGAATCCTTTCTTATTATTGCGTTGATTGAACCTGTTAAATCTTCTAAAGTAATAAAGTAATTCCCTTTTTTTGTTTGACGGATATCACTAACCATACCTATCGTAGATATGTGTTGATTCCGTGAATTCCTCAATATATTGTTAATCTTTGTGGCTGTGAGTGCTTCTGGCCTTTTTCTCATCAGTTTATAAAGTTTATTAAATTTATTTAGAGTCATTTCGTAAAAATCGTCGTAATTCCCACTTGTATGTATCTTTCCAGTAGGATCTTTTAATATCTCAATTTGAAAGCTGTAATCTTTTGCTATTGGATTGAATCGGAAAGTTGATTTTGTTGATTCTATAGGTTTAACTTTAATTCTTTCTCGTAAGATTGGCCCTGAAACAACATCCATTTGGGAGTCCTTTATTGGAGGTAAGATTGTTTTGATAATTGGAGTTTTCAATTCGCCCTGTATTTCTTTAAGTACTTCACTTTTTATATCAGTTTTTTTAATATCACTTTCAACTCTAGTGATTGCATTGGAATTATTGATGTTTTCATTTTTTTGCTTTAATTCTTGAGTGGAAGGCAAACTGACTTGTTTTTCTTTTCTTTTTGAAGCTTTCTGTAATTCTCCTTCAGAAATCTTTTTTAAAATATCTTCAGTTAAATGACTGTTGAATGTGGGAATAAAACTCGCCTTTTTTACTATTTGATTTATTGTTTCTAAAGGATTTTCTAACTTTAACACCTCTTCCAATGTGGAAGGTGTAATATTTATACCCGTAGTTGCTAACTTGTTTAAAATGGCTTGCTTATTCTCTAAACAGTCATTTCTTGACGATTTTTCATCCATTGCTCAACGATTAATATTATTATGTGATCTAATTAAATCGTTTTTATTAAAGGAAAAACAGCTTTTTTTTTAAAAACAAGGAGCATGTAAATTATGTAATGTGGATTTTTGAAAAATTATCATTCTCTATTTGTATTAATACGCGAATACTTATCCTATTAATAAGAGAATTTATTTTACTTCCGGATAATAAAATCACATTATTAAATTTTAATAAACGACATTATTATTTAAAACTATTAAAGAGATGATCCTCCTTGGTAGAAATGAGTAAAGAAATGGAAGATTACTTCACTGAGATTCAAGAAGAGGTTAATCGATGTTACAATATTGCTGAACAAGCCCGTTTAAAGGGATTAGATCCTGAACTCTTTGTAGAATCTCCACAAGCAAGAGACTTAGCTGGTAGAGTTGAGAAATTAGTAGGACCCGAAGGTGTTGCTGAAGTCATAAGTAATTTAAAAAAAAAAGGGAAATCCGATGATGAGATCGTTTTTCAAGTGGTTTCTGACATATTAGAAAAAAAAATTGGAAATATTGAATCTCTCGATCAACGAGTTGAACGAGCAATAAGAGTAGGATTAGCGATAAAGACAATGGGTGTTGTTAGTGCTCCGCTTGAAGGGATTTCTAAAATATTAATTCGAGAAGACCAGCAAGGAAATAAGTATTTATCCTTGTATTTTGCTGGACCTATTCGCGCTGCCGGAGGAACTACTGCTGCGTTATGTGTTCTTATTGCAGATTACGTAAGAAGAAAGACAAATATTCCCGCTTATGAAGCAACTGAAGGAGAAATTGGAAGATATGTAGAAGAAATCAAGCTTTACGATAGAAGAGTCCACTTGCAGTATCCTTCTTCGAACGATGAGATTAGATTCGCTGTAAAAAACCTCCCTATTGAAATCAATGGAGATTCAACAGAGGACGAAGAAATTTCAGCGTTTAGAAATCTTCCTCGAATTGAAACAAATAACATCCGAGGGGGTGCTTGTCTGGTTTTAAATGATGGTATTCTTCTTAAAGCACCAAAACTCCTCAAG
>JAEORV010000191.1 GCA_016840695.1 Promethearchaeota archaeon | reverse complement strand
GTAAAAGGAATGGGGTAGAAAAAGCGCAAATCGTCAAAAGAAAGTTTGAATATAAAAAAGAAGATCTACGAAGAAGAACAATCGCGATTAGCCTTTCAACTGTAATTCTCACATCCTTAATTGGAGGGATTTTCATATTTGTTAATTACACGCAAAATCACGAGAAACCACTTCTCGCATATTCTCCAGGAAATTATTATATTTGGCTTCAAGAGTCATCTGAAAGAGTAACAAAAGATTTTGCTCTTACTTTTGACGCATTTCCCACCATTGAGTCTGCCGTGGAGATATCTCTGGCAAAAAACGAGTATGGGGCATTTCAACTGGTATGGCGGCCATTAAGACAATTTATCCATTCATTATCTTATTCAATTAGTAATTTTACTTGCGTGGGAAGCCCAACAAATATTATCCTCGCAAAGGAGTGTTCTTTAAGGTATGAAGAATTCATCATCGAAGAAACAATTCCGGACATGCTAATCACTTTTACATCTATGAGCTTAAATAAGTTAGAAAACTACATGTTCTGGTTTTCAATGAAAACGCCCTATGATGCTTTAGAGGGAGAATATCGAGGAAATTTAACTTTCAACATTAACGGCGCTGAATCCGAGGTAATCAATATTGATTTAACCGTGTGGAATTTTACCATACCAGAAATGAGGCATCTAAGGACATCTATAGGTAGTTTCTCTCAGGAAAACGAAAAAATTCAAAATTATCTTTATCATAGAATGAACGATTACGGAGTGAGAATACATGAAGCATCAACCTACTCGCAGTTGCACAATGAAGAACAATACACTTGCTATTATAACACTACCGCTAAGGATTGGATATTTAATTGGACGTGGTGGGATAACCTGACGGAGTACAAGTTGAATAACACAATGAACGCCTTTGGAATACGAGATCCGATACATTGGGATAATCATCGCCTTCCTGACATTGACGATAACGAAACTGTACATAAACTTAAGCAATATCTTCAAGGAATTCAAGAACACCTTCAAAATAAAAGTTGGCTTAACTATAGTTATTTCTATTTTATCGACGAGTTCAACCTGAATATTCCAAGTGGATATTCCCGACAACAATATTTTGCGCATTTAGAAGAATACCTCGAAATTATAAACAGTTCAGCGCCTTTAATAAAGATAACAGCGACTGTCCCTCCGAGGGAGGAATATAGTAATCTTGATCCTTATTTTGACATCTATTGCCCCGTTAGCGAAACTTACGATCGGACAATATGGGACTCTTTAATGGCACAAGGAAGGGAATTCTGGTATTATCCATGCGTGGGACCGTTTGCCCCATGGCCAAATTCTCACGTGTATAACCGCCTCTACGAGTGTCGGATTTTAATGTGGCAAACTTGGTTATATGGAATTCATGGATACCTCTATTGGCAATCTCAAGCATATTCGCATGCAAGTTATGGTTTTGGAGCCAATGGTTATGGTGATGGATGGTTTCTTTACGAACGAGATGGAAACTTATACGATTCGCTCCGATGGGAAAATTATTTAGACGGTCAGGAAGATTACGAGTATTTATGGCTTTTAAACGCAACTTTAGAACATTTAACAAATAATCCTGGACTTATTGATGCTATAGAACTTACTAATCTAAAGGCAGAATTTCAATGCATCGTCAATAATATTGTGGGAGAGCGATACATCTACTGCGATCACCCATCCACGCTGTATAATGGTCGAAATCGCGTTGGGGTAATATTGAACGACCTCAATAGCGTTGTTAACACCACGACCATTGGAGAGGCTCAATGGCTGCCTTTCTATTAAAAAAGTATATTCTAAGCATCTTTTAATGTTTCAAATAGATCCTTATAGTTTGAACTCTTACGAAAAAATACTGGGGGTTCCCATAATGGTGCATCTACAGTTATCCAACCACCTTGATATTCTTTTCCAGTCCAAATGTGAATCCAATCATCGTTCGGAAGATATAATTTTCTTTTCTCAGCTCCCTTTTTATATACAGGAGCCACGAGTAAATCCCTACCTAACAAAAATTCATACTGGATAATCCGGGGTTTTTGTTTGTGGAATGTTAGATCTTTTTCATAATGAAGATATGGATGACGAACAACAGGTGTTCCAATTTCTGAGTATTCTTGAATTGCATTCTTGAGGTATGGTTTCAAGTGAGCATGCACGCGAGAGAATTTAGCAAAATGGTCTAGAGTGTCTTGATCCGAATACCAACTCCAACCTGATAGGCCCTTAGATTCATGGGTACGCATGATGAGTGTAAAAGCACTTAATTCTGTCGCGCGCATGAACAATTCTTTAGTCCTTTTCGCCCAAGGCAGTAATAATTCTCCTGCAATATCTGCATGCGTAAATCCCACACCCACAAAACCCCAAGAAACAGCAGATGTAATTGTTGATGCCAAGCCCATATCTAGCGCAAAACTCATGGATTGGTCACCCGCCCAGGTTAGTGGTGAATAGTTCGTGCTATTGTAATTTCCAGAGCGGGAAAAAAAGACAATTGCATCTTCACCGGTATCTCTTCCCATCTCTTTGACTGCTTCAGCATTGATTTTAGCCCACAACACGGGATATTCATTATGGTGCTTGTATGGATCGCTGCCATCGTGTAGTTTTGCATCGGTGGGAATATATTCGGCAAAATCACACATCCAACCATCCAATCCTATGCCAATCATATGCTCTTTAATCATTCCTTTAAACCACTCCCAAGTTTTCGGATTGGTTAAATCAAGCATTGGTGCCGAGAAGGAATACATGCGGAGGTCATAAGTATCCCCTTGGTGGTTCTTAACTAAATATCCATTTTCCTCCGCCTCTTTATAATACTCTCCATCTTTCATTAAAAAACAGTTGCTATATCCGAGAAAACGAATTCCTTCTGCATGGAGTTTTTCAATATACGCAGGTAAATCCGTATAGAGTTCTTGGCTATATTTCCAGTTCCAGAATAATCTTGTTTGAGCTTTGAACTTTCTGATCCCTGACCAATCTTCGGCCCAAATTGCAGCTACTTTTACATTTGCTGCTTTTGCTTTCGCCAATTTAGCTTGAATACCATCTGGATCTGATTCGTTCAATCCTCCAATAATGCCAAGCCATAACCCATCAAGAATCCAATCAGGCAATGGTCGTTGTCTCCCGAGATATTCCGTTAGGGATTTTAAGGTTTTAATTGCACTATCTTGGACGTCAAGAATAATTCTCGCAGGAATTTCATTAAATCTAATTTGATGATACCGCTTGCTCCGAAAATCGAGTTCTCCATAAGCATAGGATTCTACATGTACATAGTAATTATCAGATGATACAAATGTTGCTTGAGGAAAATATGTTGTCCACCATTCTCCGCCTGCTCCAATTAGAAAATCAATGATGTATTTCAATACTGATTTTTTCGTTTTAATAAAACCAGGTTCTTGAACCCATAAGCGTAAATTGCGTCCTCGAAGATTAAGGTATGAGAATTGCTCTCCCCCGCCATAGATTGCTTCTTCGGCATTTGCAATCAGTTTTAGTGAAAAATGAGTCCATTGTTCTCTTGATCCTGACAACAATTTTGGTTCTAGTATTAAGCGCTTATCAACGATATTTATAGCGATTTCTAATTCTTCTCCGAATTTCAACTTGTATGATTTATTTTGAGTTATTTCCTCAATTACTACCTGGTTCAATGAATAAGCCTGAGTTACTCTATTCTTTATTTTTTTGTAAAATCCCACATATCGTGGATGCATTTGAATATTTGGCTCATGTAATCCAAGAATGGCGCATGGATCATCCATGTTATGCTGAAGAATTAGACGACCTTTAAATCTCAAGTCAAATCCTTTTTTATGCTCATGTTGTTTTATTGTTAACAATTTATTTGATGTCATTTTATTACCTCCCATCCTTTAATTTTAGCAAAAATTTCAAGAGGTTGAATGAAATCACCATACACTACAGAAATGTGGTGAGCGATTCCATTGTATATTACTTTATCTAACACTTCTTTTACGATGTCATTAAATTTAACTTTTGCATATGTACCCTTCAATTCTTTTAGCATTGGAACTGCTTCAGCGGATTGTAAAAACACCCGATATTCACCTGGGGCGTAGTCAATTCGCAATATTGAAATCTCCCCAGATTTCATAACAAAATCTGCGGTGATACCCTTTCCTCCAGCGAAGTAAGTATCTAGAGATCGAACGCACTTACCATCCCATAAGTTGCATGGAGCAACTCCACAATGCCATAGGAGAGCAAAATCTTCTTCAAAATTTACTTGCGATAAGTCGGCAAAATAGGGAGTTTCCCCTCCAATCGCCTCGTGCGCAACCATAGATAGACAACCAAATACATCTCCTTCGCACGCGATTATCATTCCTTCAGATTGAAGAATTGACATTGCAGCACAAGGAGATATTCCATAACTTGCTGCAAACTCTGGCCAACACCTCACGGCTAGGGCAGTAAGTTCGTTCTTTTTCATAAAAGAATCGAATTTTTCAATTAGATGACTTAGCTTGTCTAACTGATCGGCCGAAATAGTACTAATTTCGAAGATAGATTCAATTTGCTTTTTTCTCTTTTCTACTTTCTCGTTATTTGTTTCTTGCGCGTAAATTTCATCCAGCTCGAATCGAATTACAGTCACTCCGAGCTGATTTTTCAAATCTTCCTCGTCGAAATCTAAATTAAAAAATCCGTGAGCGCGCCCACCAACGAGACCTATTCGTGCCGTTGAAAAAGCTTTCAATATCCTAATTGCGTCTAACCAATCTTGATCTATTTCGTTTCCAATTATTACATGATATGTTTTTATGCCTGCTTTGTAGAGGATTGACGAATTTAGGTTTATTCCGCATACAGAGTTAAGGCGTATTTTTCCGCCGTCATAAGGTAATTCGTCCAAACCCCATAACAATATTGGTTGACCAAT
>JAEORV010000190.1 GCA_016840695.1 Promethearchaeota archaeon | reverse complement strand
ATTTATCTTTCCCGAATCGATAATGCTTGAGTTAATTGTGTTTTGCATTTTTTTTAAGCTTATACAAAAATGTAAACTTGTATATACTAAAAAACACACACTCTATTTAAATAGTTCTGAGCTTGTCTTATTTTTTGAATAATTCTATTATAGATGAAGCTAGCTTGTTGTCAAAAATCTATTATTGCCTATGCCATGAAATTTTATAAATATAACCCCCTGATGGAATATCAGGTCGTAAAATCTCCCATTTTCCCTTGATTCCTAATTCCTTCGCGGTAAGATCCCAGTGACAGACCGCAATTCCAATATCAATTGGTGGAAACACGCTGTATTTTCCCGATACCTCAATAGTATAGAAATGAAACATATTTTCATCAGGATCCTTGACTATTCTCCATGGTTGTTTATTTCCCGCAGATGGTGCGAGTCGAACCATCTCGATTAATGTTGCATATTTATCATCAACATCTTCTTGAACGAGTGGTTTTGAGAAATTACCATTAAAAAATAATCGCTCCCATGGATAGCGCTTATCAGCTCTTATTGATTTTCGAACCACGACCTCCATTTTACGCCTTTTCTTAGGGTAATATCCTATGGAGGTAATAGCAGGAATTATTTCATTTTCAGTTGTATTAAATTTTAATCCAAATAGAGTTCTATTAAAGAATCCCCCCAACCAACAAGTAGCTAATCCTAAATCAGTAGCTCCTAAGATGATATATTCCATGAGGTAGCCATAGGCTTCTCGGTCATATTCAGATTTTTCAATTGCTCCAACAATGAAATCTTGAGCGCCTTGAATTACTCCATAAGTTCCTATCTTTTTCTTCTCGTTTGGATCAAATTCTGGCATTCCTATTAATCCAAATCGATATTTTCCAGCAAGATCATCAAAAGGACTTTTAACACCTTCAAGTTCCAACAATTTAATGAGGCGTGCTCTTAAGCCTTCTTCAAGTGGTTTTGGTTCGTAAGTACGCCACGAAGTTCTTTCCTTTATAATTTCAATAATTGATTTAATGAATTTCATGATGATAATTATAATAATTAAACTTCATTTAGAAAGATTCTTCTTATGAATAATAAAAAAAAAGATATTACATGAAATAAATATTTAAAATGTAAATCCTTCGGGTAATTCCGATTCTAATGTACCTTCTGGAACAAACCTTAAATCCGTAATTGTATATGTTGGAGCTTTAGTATTAAAGATTGGAACTATTCTTTTTCCAATTGCAGGATCTCCAACCGCAAGAACGCTCATAAGAATCGTTACTACGCCTTCAAATTCAATATTTATAAATTTAATAGGTTTTGGTAATGAATTAAACGCTCCTGATCGATGAGTAACGATGAAAGAATGGATTTTTGCTGTCTTTTGAGCTATCTCAGTCATATCAATTACCGTAGCTCTTCTTAAACAATCAGGACAAAAGATCCTGAACGGTTGGTAAATTGATCCCTTAGTTTCACAGTTATCGTTGTCACATCTTGTAGCCATGAGCTTTCCTTTCCCGAGAGATTCAAAAAAGACGGCTTCTCCTCCATATGAATGGATATAAGTCATGTCTCTAGGATTGGTAACCCCTGCTAATTTACCAGTATCCTTGTTAAAGATTGGTTGGTTTGCTTCAGATATGTGGAATTTTCCCTTTGGTTTGTATCTTCCATTTACAACATCTACAAATCCTTTCTCTTCTTCTGTTTTTGGCATTTTTCTTAGTCCTCCTTCAATATTTTATTAGGATCCATTAAAATCGTACACGTAACGTGAGATCCAACTCCCGCGTGACTAATAGCTAAACCGCGTTTTGCTCCGTTTACCTGCAGGCTCGTCCAATCTGATGGTTTTTCTCGACCGAAAGCGTCCCATTTTGCCTGGGGCTCGTGAATGTCATCCCATCGATTCCAAATATGATATCCAATCTCGGCAATTTGCATTAATCCTGTTGCTCCTACTGCATGCATGCAACCAATTAACCCTCCTGAAGGATTGCTTGGTAAAGCACCTGGTTTATTATTGTTAGGATTAATAACATAGGCATCGCCAGATTCAATATAATCGCGTCCTTGTCCATAAGGGCGAATTCCAATATCTTCGTATGTCTGAATATCGCTGATTGTAAACGCATCGTGAAGCTCAACAACATCAAGATCTTCAGTTGGATCGTTTACACCTGCCATTCGATATGCATAATACGCTGCCATTCGAGCTGCTAAGAAACCAGTGAATCCTGGATATCGATCTGCTCCTGGAAATTCCTTGCCTAAGTTATCGTATTGATTTGGTGTTTCATTTGGTAATAAAGGGATCGTCATGTCTCTTCGATCAGCAACTCTTAGAGTATGGCTCCCCGCAGCGATATATATCCTGAGGGGATTATCCGTAATTTCGTAGGCTGTTTTTTCGTCGCATACTATTCCACACGCAGAACCTACGCTCATCAAACAACAATCAAGCACTCGTAAAGGATCTGCTACTATTGGGGATTTTATAACGTCATCAACTGTAATTTTCATTGGAGCTTGAGCGTGAGGATTCATTCTAGCGTATCCATGATTTTTTACCGAAACTTCAGCCATGGTTCTTCTAAAAGAATCCTCTTCTTTTCCAAAAACTTTCCAATACCTCTGAGCCATTACTGCGTAATAACCCGTATAAATATGTCCTAATGGAGTTTCCCAATCCTTATCTGCTGCTGCGGATATAAGGTGGTTTCCCTCATCAGTAGGTACTTCGTCCATTCTTTCCCAACCTAACGCAAGAGCACAATCACTATAACCAGAAGCAACGGCTTTAACTGCCTCCCACATTGCTGATCCTCCAGTGGCACCTCCTGTTTTTACTCCGATGTTTCCTAGGGGATCTAAACCTAATCTATCATGAATTACTGCTTCACCTAAAAGCTGATCACCGAAATGATCCGCGAAATGACCATAATAGCAAGTATGAATGTATTGTTTGAGCTCAGCTGGAGTCATGTTAACAAAATCTGCTGCGTCTGTTAAAGCTTGAATGCATAATTCTTCAGTCCGAGTTTCGGGAAATGCTCTCCCGAATTTACTCATTCCAACTGTAGCCAAATAGACAGGTTTCATCAAATTGGGTATTTTTAACTGTTTATCACTAAATTTTATCATATTAGTTCACTTTTTAAAAATTTAATTAGAATATACAAAATTATTATATTCTAATTTTTTATATTATTAATAATTTAGATATTCGTATTATTATTAAAAAAAAATACTGAATTATACTTCTATAACACAATTTTTAACCAAAAATGGACCCGATGAAAAATGGATACAAGACTCTCAGACTTTAAGCCAATAAAAATCCAAAAGTATGTTCCTGAGTTGGATTTATTATCTAACCCTCTTTTAAGGAAACATGAGAAAGAATTCTTAAGGGAATTTTACGATTTCCTGGAAGAAGAAATCGATTCTGAACTTAGAAAGCTAGAAGAATTGAACTATTTTGTTGAAGAACCAACGCAAGATAAGAAAAGAGACATTGTAATAGGGATAATGAAAAAGTTAGCAGCTAAAGGATATTATTCCACTGTACTTAGCGAGGAAGAGCATGAAGTAGGAAGAATCACGAGAAATGCCCTCATTGCTTACGCATTATGCGGTGGACGATGGAGCGAATCAAGCGAGCGTTATATCGCAGGTAACTATAGTATAGAGATGGGACGGCTTGCGGGAGGCACGTTATACTGTAATCCTGTGAATTATACTGCAACTCCGGAGCAAAAGGAGAAATTTCTCGTTCCGGTCATTAAGAAGGGGCTTATGGCCGCTTCAGCAATGACGGAATTTAATGCGGGATCAGACATTTTTCGTATGGAACTAAACATTCAGTTAAAAGATGATAAAGCAATTCTAAAAGGAAAGAAGGTATTCATAACTAACGGAATGATAGCCGATTACATAATTGTGTATGGAAGACTAAATAATGGACCTTTAGGAGCAGTCATTGTAGATACAGAACACCAGCAATTAAAGAATTTTCGCTCAGCTCGAATAAGAACATATGGAATGACAGACGCTTTCGTAAGTCGTTTAATATTTGATAAAGTAGAAGTTCCAATAGAAAATTTACTCCATGGAAACGGATTAGACATTGCGTTTCACCAGTTAACTGAAGAAAGACTCGTTATCAGTGCAGAAGCACTTGGAGATGCCATGAAGAAATTACTTTACTCTCATACATACGCCATTCATAGGCGTCAATTCGAAAAAAGATTGCATCAATATCAAGTAATTAGGTTTCCAATCTCTAAAAATATTCGAGAAATGAACCTGTTGCTTTCTGCTTTAATTCATTATTCGAGAGAATTAGACCGTCGTCCAGAACTTGGGTCATCTAAATTAATGGCTGCGAACGCAATGGGCCTAAAAATAAGCGCAACAGAATTAGGATTTGATAGCGCCATTCATTGTTTCAGGACGATGGGTGGGCGAGGCTTTATAAGACAATATTCGAATCCCATTGGACTTTTAGACCCATATTGTATGATCCACGGCGGAGGAAGCAATTACGTGCTGGAAGATAGCGAATCCCGTAGATTCTTCAAATATAAACCTACTCAGCGAGAACTCGAAGACGTCATTCCACGAATAGATTATTGATTATTTTCATTATAAATTATCAGAGTTGGAGTTATTAAATAGGAGCTCATTTTACTAAGTAATAATGGATCTCAACTTAAAGATTGCAGGCTATGATATAACTCAATTGGTCGATCAGTACCGAGAAAAAACGATTGAAGAACTTTTCCCGAATTTCAATATTATCTCAAATGAAATGGGGGAATTTATGGAACTTATTTGGGATGAAGTCGATGCTAATTCTTATTTTGATTTGTCTATTACTCGAAAAAAACTCGTACGTAATTTAAAGACCGTATTTAATGTTGGTGAGAACGTAGAAAAGCACCTCCAAAAAAG
>JAEORV010000189.1 GCA_016840695.1 Promethearchaeota archaeon | reverse complement strand
AAGAAAGTTCCACCACATCATATTCTCCGACTTTTACATTTTTCAAGAAATCTTTATACATTTTCTTAACTTCATAAGTCTCTCCATTAATAGCGTCAGTGAGGTTAGATTGCGTGCTCTTAACATGAGCTTTTAATTCGTCTTCATTAATAACAACAAAATCATCCGGATTGACTTCCTCATTGGTAATGCTTGACATGGCTTTAAGATGGTTCTTTACATGAATACTTTCGGCATGTGCAACTGCGGTAAATAATTTAGCTACTTCGGGAAGATTTTCTTTCATCGCTTGTTCTGCATAGAGTTCGTATTTCCTCTTTGCGTTACTTTCTCCATTAATCGCTTCTTTCAAATTTTCTATGATGCTTGACATGATAACTCTCCATCTATAAGAATAAAATGATGATTTGGAAAGTGTGGCTAACTTTTAAGATAAAAATATCATTTTTTTTTCAATTTTAATCTGTCCAAATCGTTTATAATTTATTAATTTTTTCAAGTTCTTTAAATACTGCATCATTTTCAGGTATATCCTTCATAGAATCTCCGTAATATGCATACTGAACAATTCCTTGTTTATCAACGATTAATAATCCGGGCATCCTTCCTAATTTTGTGATTTTTACCTGCTGGTTTAGCATTTTTGAAACTTTTTTAGATTCATCGTAGAAAATCGCGTATTTGTTTCTTGCATATTTTTGTTCCATTTTTTGCGCATTTTCGATGCTATCTACAAGGATAGGATATAAATACGCATCCATCTCCTCGAATTTCTCGTAGTCTTTGCGTAATTCTGCTATGTGCCATCGACAGTATGGTCATTGAATGCCTCTGAGGAGGATAATTATAGCAATTTTTTTACCCTCCAAATCACGTATACCTATAGTTTCACCTCTCGAATTCGGTAATGAAAATTCTGGAATATGTTTACCAAATAGATTAAATTTATCTTTAATTTAAATCACCATGGTAATGATGTTTATAGGATGATAGAAATGAGAACATATAAAATGTTTTCTCTTATAATTTCTAAATAAAAAAATCACGACCATGAAATTTTAAAAGCAACCGCATGGTCGCAAGGTTTTTCTTGAGGCATTGTAATTCGTAATCCTTGTTCTGTAAGATGCCATGTTAAATCTTTATCACTTCCTAGAATGCGAATTGATTTAATATCAGGTTCTTCAATCATGTAGAACTCTTCTTCAGAATTCCACTTCGACCTGGGCACGGGTGGCTTTATAAGACTTTTTATCAATAGCTCCTTTTCAGGCCATCCAAGCGAAAAGATATATAGTGCGTCTTCTTTGGTAACAAATCTTAGATCTGAAGAGGTATAACTCACTTCGTTTTCTTCGCTAAAGCCACCAGCATCGAGCAATTTTGTAGGGCCTTCTTCAGCGATACTCCAAGGCGTAGTATTAAAAATGGCTTCATTATTCATTTCCATCCATTTGCCAATATCTAATAGCCCTGATTTAACTTCCTCTGGGATCTCTCCATTTGCCTTTGGACCAAAATTAAGCATTAAGGTTCCATTCTTTGCAATAATATCAAGGAGATTGTGAATTATCGTGCTGATTGGTTTATATCTTTCACCTTCGACGTATCCCCAACTCATCTCCCCCATTGAGGTGTCAGTGTTCCATTTATAGTAAGTGAGTTTATCCATCCTCCCCCGTTCATAGTCCCTCAATCCTACACATGGGGGCAAATGATGATCTTTGTAGAGTATTTCGACTCCTCTTCCCCATTCCTCGGCGCTATTGTAATAATAAGCAACCATCTCTCTTTTATACTTGTCAGGAATCCGGTTTAACCCAAAATCAAAATATATGAGGTCAGGGTGATAATTATCGAACACCTCTTTTAATTTTGCAAGCCAGATATCTAAAAATTCCTTGCTGGGGCGATCAAATTTATTCATCCCCCCTCCATGAGGAGGTCCATAAAAATCCGAGTATTGAGGATCACCAGTATCGAACTTTTCAGAATGCCGATAATAGTAGTAATTATGAGCGTGATGAAATGTACACACGAATTTCATTCCTTGTTTTCGGATGGCTTTTTCCATCTCACCTACTATATCGCATTTTGGACCCATGTTTACGCTATTCCAGCGGTTAACCTTGCTGTTCCACATGGAAAAACCATCGTGATGTTCAGCAACGGGACCAGCAAATTGTGCACCTGCTTGCTTGAATAAGCTCGCCCACTCGTCAGCGTTGAATTTCTCTGCAGTAAATAAAGGTATGAAATCCTTGTACCCAAATTCCGAAAGTTTTCCAAAATTTTTTTCATGAAATCTTTTAACAACGCGCCTATACATCATGGTCGGATACCATTCAGTGACATGGGCAGGGACTGAGTAAATGCCCCAATGGAAATAAATGCCAAATTTAGCGTCATCAAGCCACTCGGGACTTCTATGTCTTTTTAAAGAATTCCAGGTAGGAAGATATTTCTCTGGACTCATGATAACATCTAGAGTCTTAATTATTTATTTCATTAAAAGATTTATAAAAAAATAGAGGTAGTAAGAGAAAATTGGATCGTAATTATTTCGTCCCCCATTTAGTCAATTTCATGTAACGACGAATTGGTCGTGATCTAGCCGATGAAACAAACAATTTTAACATAGTTCGACCTAATCTACCAGGCATCACCCACATTTTTTTCTTATTTAACGCTTCATATGCCTCCTTTGCTACAAAATCTGGATCGTGGGCAAGTTTATTATCTTTATCAAAAGTTTTTAAATCATCCATTCTAGCTTCATGTTGAAACCCTGTCCTCGTTGGAGGAGGCAATAATACCGTGATATTTACATCTATCCCAAGATCTTTCAATTCTTCATTTATTGCTATCCCATAATATATAACGAAAGCTTTCGCAGCACTGTAGGCTGCAGATTTAGGTGTAGGACCTAAACCCCCTTGTGAAGAAGTGAGTAATATTTTTCCTCGATTTTTCGCAACCATGTCTTTCAAGTAATATCGCGTTAAAAGATAGTTAGTAACCACCAATAAATTAATCATGTTCAAATCACGTTCAATTTCAAACTCATGATACCACCCAAAAGCTCCGTAACCTGCATTATTACATAAAATTTCGATATCATATCCATTTTGAGAGGTAAAATCATATAATTCTTTCGCAGCATCTTGAACGCCTAGATCTTGTTTACGATATATTATCTTAGTTTCCGGCATGTTTTTGTCAAACCATGCTTTCGCACGATCTAATTCATCTTGAGGTTTAGCCACTATAATAAGACTATACCCATCTTTTGCTAATAATTTCGAGAGCTCCATTCCAATTCCACTTGAACCTCCCGTAACTAAGGCATATTTTTCGTTTTGTTCCATAATATTTTCCTCTTTTCAAATTTGATTTAATAATTAATAATTAATAAAAAAAAAATTATCCCCCGCTTAACGGTGTTAATTTTGTAGTGAACTCTTTTTTGCTTTGTGATTTTAAATATTCATTTTCCAAAGCTTCTGGTACCCCTTTAGCGCTAGCTAAATCCGATATGGCAAAATCTAGGTTTAAAAGGTCTAGAGTTTCTTTTTTCGGAATCCCGTTTTTCTTATATCCCATTGCATTATAGTAATCTTGAGCTATAATCTCAAAATCCCATGATTTACCTTTTAATGGTCCTTTTGTTTGAGGAGGAGAACCAATTGCCCGTTGGGGAATATAATGACGAATAGCTCCCTCACGAGCATTAAACATTTGACGTAATGTTTGTATTCTATGTCCTGTTTCCAATATTTCATCGATAGAAACATCCCATCCGGTTATAGCTTGAATGACTTCTAAATACGGATATGCTCCCATGTTGAGAGCAAAGATACACATGCCATTCGCTTCTATTGTTTGTTTGAATTTCGCATTTTTTGCCTGTAAAATCCCCAAATCACTTTCATCGTTAATATCCCATGGACCTAATTCCTCCAGAAAGTATTTCACACCCAATTTATCCATGTTAAGTGTTGCTGCTGTATGTCGTCCAGGTGTTGGGTCAGCAATATAGGTAACTCCTAACATGGGATCCGCTCTAGGATCGTGCATTGGAATCTCTTGACCATTTGCGTGCATGGCATAATCCTTTGACCCAGGGATTTTTTCAGAGGCTACTTTCGTACCATCCGCTAAAATATCACCAATTCCTTCGCGGTTAATCATCATTTCCAGAATTTGAAGTAAATATGTATTATCTCCCCATTTGGGTAAAAATCCTTCAGGATAGGCTGCACATTTGAAGTCTTTTTCGGTTAACAAACCATTTTCGCAACATTCATACACAAATGCAATGGTAATGCCCGCAGAAATTGTGTCCATACCCGCGCGATTTAACATCTCATTAGCTTTAAAAAGGAGATCTAAATCGTCATTTAAAATTGTACATCCTAACGAGGCGCAAGTTTCATATTCAGGTCGATGAGTTTCCTTCTCTGCATACGGTAATGCCTCATATTCTAGAATTGCACCACATCGTGCTGGACACGTAAAACAGCCATATTGGGTTTTCATAAAGCTCCTAATTTTTTTGCCGCCAATTTTTTTAACTGATTTTGGTGGAAAATCCTTATATCCTACACCTTTGAAATTCTTTACTGGAGAATCTCCCATCTGAGAAGATATTATATTAGCTGAAGTGGTTCCTAATTGAGTTACGGAAAACATTTGGATGATGATTTTGGCAATTGCGGGAGTATCAAACGAACTAACACCCATTTTCAATCTCCGCATTAATCCTGCCATTGATCCCATGTTCGCTATAAATCTCGTCATGAGTCCCTTTTTCGCCATTGCGTTGAACTTGGTATTGTACTCCTTGATATGATTCATTAATCCAATCTTGTCATGCAATTCAAGTTTCCCGCTTTCTTTTGTCCTGCGTATACAAACAGCTTTCAATTTTTTGGATCCCATTACTGCTCCAAGTCCACTTCG
>JAEORV010000188.1 GCA_016840695.1 Promethearchaeota archaeon | reverse complement strand
TCATAAATTTTGGTTCCAATATTTCTCTCAGCACTCATAATTTATAATAGCTTAAAAAATATATAAAAGTATAAAAAAAAAGTGTTAATTTTAGTTTTCGTTCTAGGGAAAGAAGCTCCTCAAGAAGAACCACCATATTAGGAACGAACTAACACCTATAATAGTACTTATGACTGCAAATTTGCGAATCATGTGAGCCTTGTGAGACCTAGGCATCCTTCCTTTTCGATCCAATAATTTAGGGAATAGAGAATGGTCATGAGGCTCGATTTGATACCAATAAGCCGTGGAAGACCAATCATCGCTTCGGTGATTATCGTGTCCATGTTCTATGGAGACGAGGATCTGCTTATTGAAATAAATTGGATCTTCTATGTGATATCTATAATAAGATATCTTTCCCCACCAATTAAATCCGCCTGCCAGAATAGTTCCATGATATGGCGCTGATTGGGTGTGTCTCTGGCTATATGCTTGATTCACGTAATCTTCCGTTCCCGTTCCATATAATGTGGGAATACCTTTTTCAACATCCTCATCGATGAATATCATGTCGTCTCCTTCACCAGGCCAGTTTAGGAAGGGAAAGAATGTAATGTTATCGATGTTAAGATTGCACCCTACATAATGGCCTTTTCCCTTCGCTTCGAGGATTCTATAATTGTATTCTAAGGGATCTATGTTATTTCCGCCCATGAAGTTAAAATTTACAGGTTTTCTTCTCTTGAACTTCTTTCCAGTCTCGCTATCTCTTTTTTTTGCTTTAGTTGGGTTCTCACGACGCCACTGGGCGTGAAATCTTCCGTATTCTCCGTCATTCTCTAGCCCTCCCTCGTATGTTTCGTAATCGATGTAATAGTAATAGATAAACGGTTTTGGATTTTCGTTTTCGAGCGTGATTTTAAATCCTTTAGAGTAAGGCATTGGCCACCAGCAATTGAATCCCTTTCCATTCTGAGGACTCATTTGAAGCGGTAAGGAAACGAAATTCTTTCTCTTTGCATGTCCCATTCCAAAGAAATCTCCTATCGGAACTTCAACACTAGGAGTGTCTTCAGGCTCGCCGTCCCAATACATTCGTAGTATCGCATTCCGCAAGTTATGTTTTGCCATACTCATACATGTACACCAAATATGAGTGATACATCCTGCTCCTTCGATTTCACCCAAAATAGCAGTCTCTCCAGGCTTTATTATGATCTGATCGCGATTTCCACCTTTTCTATCATAGCTTGAAATGCGCCTTCTTTTCATTGAGTCAGACCTAATCTTTGCAATATCATTTAATGAACTTTTTCCTAACTTCATAATATTGTATCTATGTAGAAGTAAATAAAAGTCTAATTGGATTTTTATGTGAAAGTATTGGCTAAAATATTTCAATAATGAGTTATTATGTAGAATATCGAATCAATAAAGTAATATCATGGAAAAATGACTAATATAGTTGTTATCGGCATGGGCTATGTGGGAATACCAATGGCGGCTTTACTTGCAGATGTTGAGGGTTTTCAAGTTACGGGAATTCAACGCAAATCTAAAAGATCTGGTTGGAAGATTGATTGGTTGAATAGTGGGAAAAATCCTTTCGAAGGAGACGAGCCAGGATTAGATGACCTTATTGCACGAGTAGTGAAGAATAATAAATTTCAAGTAACTCATAAATATAAAATATGTGACGAAGCAGATTATATCTTAATAGATGTTCAAACTCCCGTGGACGATAAAAAGGTTCCTAGATACGAATCCTTGAAGGAAGTATCAAAAAAGATATCAAAACACATGAAAAAAGGAGTGACAATAATTATTGAGTCAACCGTAGCTCCTGGCACGACGGATAACATCGTTCAACCGATTTTAGAAAAAGGGAGCGGTTTAAAAAGAGGTTCGGATTTCTTTCTAGTGTTTTCTTTCGAGCGGGTCATGCCTGGGAAATTGTTAGAATATATCACGGACTTTCCGAGAGTTATTGGTGGGGGATGTGAAGAAGCAAATGAAAAAGCTAAATTTCTTTATGGTAAAGTTGTCAAGAAGGAACTACAAGTTACCGACACTCTTACAGCAGAATTAACGAAATGCATCGAAAACACTTATAGAGACGTGAACATAGCATTTGCGAACGAGATGGCATTGGTGACAGAAAGTTTTAATCGAAACATATTCGAGATAATCGAATTGATTAACCACAGACATGATAGAATGATGCATTATCCAGGATCTGGCGTCGGAGGTCATTGTTTAACGAAGGATCCTTGGTTATTGATGTATGGACTAGAAACATATACACCCAATAAATATACGCCTAAGATATTGCCAGAATCTAGAAGATTAAACGACTTCATGCCAGAACACGTGATAGAGCTAATGGAATCTGCCATCAAGGAAGCAGGGGGAATAATGGACAATTTAAGGATTGCATTATTCGGTGTGTCATACAAAGCAAATACTGACGATACGAGAAATACACCTACAGAAAGAATTATTTCAATCTTGAAACAAAGATACCACTCTCATAACATTGAATATATTGCTCACGATCATTATGTTAAAGTAAAAGATTATAGTGCGACAGAATTAACTGATGACATTAAAGTAGCAGCTAAGGATTCGGATATTTTAATATTTGCAACTAACCATAAAGAATATTATGATCTTGACCTTGAAGAATTAAAACGCATCATGAAAACGCCGATAATCATTGATGGACGCAATATTTTTAAGAAACAACAAGTTGAAGAAAAAGGATTTATTTACCGAAAAGTTGGAGAAGGGACGGAAAAGTCATAATTCCTATTTCTTTCAAGAGGTTAAATTTATTAATAAAAACATTTTTATAATGGAACAGTATAATTGTTATATGGGAAAACTATCTAATAAACAAAGTGAATGAAACCAATGGAAGAAACAGATAAATGTGGATTCTGCGAAGGTCAATTACACGATTTTAACAAGAAAGTTTTTGACAATTTTAAAGAATTGGGGATATTACCAGAGAATTCTCCCTACATGTGTAGAAACTGCTATAGGACTTTTTCAAGAGTACACTTACTGGAGGAGTTTTTACTTAATGACGAGGTAACATGCTCCAATTGTGGAGAAAAGCACAAACATTTTAAGATTATCTTCGATGGTCTTGGACACACGGCATATTGCGTTTGTAGGGAGTGCCATCATGAAATTGTGATTACAATGTCTTCATATGGACATCCAACTATTGAAGATAAGGGTCAAATTCAAGTATCTCCGAGCGTTTAAATCACTCCAAAGTCTAAGATATTATAAAACTTCACTAGCTTGTTCTAGATTTTCACGATAGCATGCTAAGATCAAAATCCTTAAATTTTTTAGTGATAATCCATTATGTAGTATCAAGAATGAAATAAAATATATACAAATCTTAAAATCTTAAAATGGCGGGCATGAAGGAATTTAAAAAAGAGCTTGCGGAAATGAATTCTGAACTCAAATCTTTAAATGATCACATCACTGAGCTTACGAATAAAGTCATCGACATGACGGGGGACGTTTCCAGTAGTTTAAACAATACAGCAACTGAACTTCACGAGACTAACATGACGGTTAGAGATTCAATGAAACAAGCCACCGATGCCGTAATTGCCATGACAGAATCAATTACTAAAATTTTAGGCGTGCTATCGCTTGGAGAGACCGCTCGTGAAAGTCTTATTAAAGGATTAGGCCTGGATGGACTCATCCCCGATTTTATCAAGAAAAGAAAATAGAAAATTACACTTTTATATACTTATTTCTTAAAAAAAAGAGAACTTTCTCATTTTATTACAGTTTGTCTTGTTCTCGATACTTCCTTAACACAAATAGTGCGATTACTATTGAAATCAGATATACTATAGTCATCATGCCCCAGAAGCTTATTCCAATAGCATCGTTATTTGCCGTGCTTTCTAATGTTTTATATATAAAAAAAATCGAGAGAAGCGATAATAACTGAAGTCTTCTCGACCATTTTTCGTATTCACTATTCATAGTATAACAAATTTTTTATTATCTTATATGATTTAGTAATATATTAAATAGAATTAAAATTATAATACTGAATATTTGAACATATTGAAATTATCATGTCAGACTCCGTAAATCCTCCGTTCTGTTACGTGTGTAAAAAAGATTTCACAAAAACGATGGAAACTTTACATTACTGTATTTGTGATGTCGCAATATGCGATGATTGCGTAAATTCTATTAAAAAAAGCGACAGTACATGGATTTGCCCTCACTGTAAGGTTGAAAACGATATTGAGAAGACTCGCTTGATTCGAGATTGATTCATGCTGCTTTTGGATAGTTTTCACGAAATAAAAGGATCTGAGTTATTACTTATTGGCCAATGATGATAAAAATAAAAATGATTTAAAAATGAACGAATCAAGGAAGGCTGAGGCTCTAAAAGATCCTTTTTCAGGCGATAATATTCCTAATTCGTTCGTTCTTTTTGCTATGGGATTATTTGGAGCTATTGTAATCTCGCTTATCTTAATATTGATTATAGGTGTTTTTAATTACTTGTTTACCAGCTTTTTTTTGACGAACACCATATCAGTAATGAAATATTGCCTGGGATTGATTTATTGGGTAATGCTTAGCTCATTGCCTATAATAGGGATCGTCTTCATTTGTTTATTGCCACTCTATTCTATCGAAATTCTAAATGCGATGGCAATTCAACCTGAAATAAACATTTGGATTAGTTTTTTTCTATTTTTCCTCCTTGCTATTGGAGTATATTTATTCAATACTCTAAGTCAAGTTTATTTAATTCGAGAAGAATATTCTGATATTCAAGTTAAGAAAACATATCAGAGATATACGGTAATAGTTTATGTTTCTTCAATTATAGTTGGTACAATATTTCTATTTATTTCAGACAGTATCTTCTCAAATTTATTCGCATTCATTTTAACATTGTAATAGGTAACAATAAAA
>JAEORV010000187.1 GCA_016840695.1 Promethearchaeota archaeon | reverse complement strand
ATTTAGGACCAATGGATTTATTTCATCCAGAGGATTATAATAGATCATTAGATTTATTACGAAATACGATTTTTTTTGGAAAGGGGAAGTTAGAAGCAAGAATAATGCATAAGAATGGACATTATATTTGGTTTGAAATTAGAGGTAGATCGTTTCTCGATAAAGACGGAAAGAAAAAAGGAATCATGATTGCGAAGGACGTAAACGAGCGGAAACTTGCTGAATTAAGGCTAAAAGATTCCTTAAATAGTTTGAGAGAATTATACAATTAAAAGTTACAACGATTTCTTAAGAATTTCTCCAATTAGGGTCCATATTTTTCATGCAAAACTTTCATTTCTGCATTCAACCAGCACAACTCATCGTAGCTTATCCCGAGTCCATGTATCTCCTTTGCTAACTTTCTAATTTCGTCTTCAGTGACATTCTCATAACCTTTATTCAAGCTTAACTCTCGCTCCGAAAGCAACCAAACTAATTGATCGTAGGTGAGCTGGTTTAAGGAAATAAAATAAGCTTCTTTTTCCACAAGGTCTTTAAATTCCTCCTTAGGTTCCTCAACAACACTTTCAGGTTCCTCAATGACTTCTTCTACCTCTGTTGTTTCCGTATATGGCAGGATGATTGCTTTTTCGGGAGCTGGTTTCCTGTGATTTTGCAGTTGAATTAACCATTTAACTACGTCGGGAACATCTTCTTTTTCTTCCTCTTTTTTCTCTACTTCCATGATTTCCATTGGTTTTACTAATTAAATTTGATATATATCTTTGTAAAAAGTAGTAAGTTTAGTATTTAAAAATTTTTATCGTGAGAATTTCGTTATACTCATCCTTTAAAATACTGCATTATTTTTTTAACGCCCCCAAACGAGCTCTTGGTCTTAGATAAATCACACGCATATGTCATGTTATACAGAACCAGATGGGCACAACCCGCTTTAGCATATTCTTCAATTTTTCCTATTATTTCGTCAGGTGTGCCGTGTATGAAGGATCCATCAACTACCTCCGATGGGATCTTTTCAAATGCTTGAAGCATTGTCTCTCGATCGTAATTAGTTGGGATGTAATCAAGGAGCCCATAAAAATCCTTACCAAATGGGTGTGTAATTCCGAATTTTTTAAAATGTTCACTTGAATTTATCAGAGTGTAGTTCTTAGCAAAAGGAGTTTCTAGCAATCTATCGCATTCTCCGTGATCTTCGTCAACTATTATATTACACCAGATACCAGGAGTAATTTCTTCAGGATTTCTACCTGCTTTTTTTGCGGAATCTTGGATGATAGTTAATTTTTCTTTATAGGTTTTTGGATCGAAATTTGTAGGAAGCCATCCATCACCGAGTCTTCCGGTCATTTCACACATTTTAGGTCCGTGAGCGGCGATCCAAATTGGGGGATATTTTCCTTCCTCATAAGGCTTGATGGAGAGGACAGCGTTTTTTAATTTCCAAATTTTTCCATCAAAATTCACTTTCTCATTGTTTTCCCATAAGAGCCGAATAATTTTTATTGACTCTTCTAATCTTGTTACTGGCTTTTCCCATTTTATCCCATATGGAATAACATTTTCACCTTCTCCCGTTCCAATTCCTAGTATAGCCCTTCCTTTTGAAATGTGATCTTGCGTCAAAAATATCTGAGCTAGAACCGCGGGATGCCTCCTAAATGGTTCAGTTACGCTTGTGCCTAATTGAACTTTCTGCGTGTTCCAAGCAGCTACCGACATTACAGAAAAAACATCATAAAAATCGTGAGGGCTAGGTTGTAGCATGGACATGCTTATGAGATCAGGCGTCCAAATCGATTCAGGTATCCAACCCATAAGATGATCAGCAAACCAAACAGAATCGTAGCCAATCGCTTCAATTCTCTTTATTGAATCAATTCCTTTTTCCATGTTCCCTATGAATGTTCCTTCAGTTCCAATTTTTAACTCGCTAATGTCCATTATCTTTACACTTAACCTAATAATTAAATTAATATAATAAGTGATTTGAATTGTTAAATATAAGTTTTGTTCTAGAGGTTGTATTATTTTAAACTAAGTATTCATAAATAAACTGAAAATAGATTATCAGAATAAAAAAGGGATTTTTATTGATGAGGTTTAATAAAATCAAGTACATCATCGTAGTCGATCCCTAAGTCCTTTACTAATTCTATTGTAGGACATCCACCTGAAGTCCATCGACGTTTTTTATAGACGGTATCTTGAAGTTTTGTGTATTGGTCCTCTCTGTAATCTCGCAAAATCTTAATTTTTTCTTTTAAAGATTTAGTTTTGGGATCAATTCCAATAATATCTTTTAATTGTTCGTCGTATCTTTCTTGCCTACTTGAGTATTCCACCTCAGTTACAGGGCCCATCGCTCTGTAAGGTAGATTAGAGTCGTGTTCACGCAATCCTTTCCCTTGTCTTATATTAAAAATCCTTTGAAAAGTATATACTTGTTCAGACATTCGAATTAAATCGTCTATTGAAGATTGTATTCCCGTCATTGCTGAAAAGTATTTTGCATACCATTCCACATGATATAGAATCTTGGCTTGAACGAGTTCTCCGGTTTCCGGATCTTTAATTGGTAAATCAAAGTTCTTAGGATCAATTACATCGTTCCATGGTAGCTTGCATAATCCACAAAGACTAAACCAAGTCCTCCAGTATGGGAACCACGTGAGTGCAGCAGCCTTATCTTCAAAGGTGGGTATTGAACCTCTCACGACGTCTTCGAATATCAACCACGCTTCGTCGTGTTGCGGTCCTTTATTAGTAAACCCATACCCGCCCTGTTGGGTTAAAGATTCTTTTGTAACGTATTCAGAGAATTCTAAACCTTTATGCTCCATGCCAATATCTTGGAGAAATTGTGGGTCCCCTCCATATTCTTTAGCAAAAATTTCCTTCATTTGCTTGATGCCTTTTCCAACTATCACGCCAAAACCTTCTCCTCTGGCCATTTGATGGATTAATTCTACTGCGGCTTCCACATTTCCAAAATTAAGCTCAAGTCCTCCTGTAATTTCAGAATTAATAATACCCTCCTCGTAGGATTCCATTACAAAAGCTATTCCTGTTCCCACTGAAATAGTGTCCAAACCATAGGTATCGCAATAGAAATTCACTTCAAGCACCCATTCAGGATCCCACACTCCCCAGTTTGATCCACATCCAGCGATAGTTTCATATTCGGGTCCATCTACTATGACTATCTCTTCTTTAAATGGTCCTGTTTTGACTTTATAACCTCTGGTAAAGTGCGAACAACTCACGGAACATCCGTACCAACACCCGTCGGCGCCCTTTCCCGTGTCTTCCCCAAATATATCTGCCCAAACTTGTCGCTTGTATGGGATTTCTTTATCCTTGATATCAGGATGCTGTCCATATCGAAAATTTTCAGTAGGAAGCAAGTCAGTAATGTTCATAATGTCTGGCAGATATCCAGTTCCAACGATTCGCATTTGATTATGAGAAGGATCAAGCGTAATAATTTCTTTTTGGTGTTGTTTGCCAATCTCAGATAAAGTCTCTGGATCTGCAGGAGCGTTTAATTTAACGTCGTATTGTGGCGATCTCACTACGAGTGCTTTAAGTTGTTTATCCGCCATTACTGTTCCAATACCACCTCTTCCTGCTTGCTTGCACGAAGCCCAATTACGCTTTCGATTATACCATGAAAAATTAAGCATCCCCCAGTTTGAATACTTAGCGCCTAATCCTGTGCTCACGACCGAGACTTTTTGTTTTTCTTTATCGCTCGTGTCCTTGGCATACATTTCAGTGAGTTTTTGCGTAAGCAAGTGAGAATGATCGGGAATATTATCTGAGTCTTCTACTTCTTCAATACGGATGAACCCTTCTTCACCGTTTATAAATACAATAATTTCTTTCTGAGCTTTTCCTTGTATTTCAATGGCATCAAATCCAGAAATTTTAAGATACCCTCCAAAATAGCCTCCAACGTTACTATCAATTACAATTCCAGTGAGAGGAGAGATTGTAGTGACAATGGATTTTCCACCTCCCGGATAATACGCCGAAGCCCCTAAGGGACCAGTAGCTATACAAATTTCGTTTTCGGGATCATCCCATTTTACAATTCGGTCTTTCGGTAACCCATTCCACATAAGCCGCAAGTCAAAACCCTTACCGCCGATAAATTTTTCTTTCATTTCATCTGATACGGGTTTAATAGTAATTTCATTTGTAGACAAATTGATGTAGAGAGTTTGATTTGCATAACCCTTTTCAATATCTTTTTTAGTATACTTTTTTTCTGCGAGAATCAACAAAATTCACTTGATAAATATAAATAGGTAATTACAAAAAAAACTCCACTTACAATAAATCTTAGCTTTTTCGAACAAAAAATAAAGCTTTTTATATACAATAAAAGTTAATAAAAGAATTGTGAATGAAAGATTAGAATCGAGACCAAAGTTACTTAAATCATGGATCGCCGCAATATGTATTCTAGCTTTAGGCACGACTCTTTATTCAGAGATTGAAGGAGAATGGTTTTCTTCATATGTAAAATATATTGCACAAGTAGGATTTTTTAATGTTGGAGTAATTTATGCTGTAAGTAAAATAGTAGGTACTATCTTTTACATGATATGGGGTGCGGTTTCAGATAATGCTCGAACTAAATTCGGGCGTAGGGTTCCATTTCTCGTGATTGGGATGTTCACAACAGCATTATTCATGATTCTATACATTTCAACGACTAATTTTATCTTTTTATTAATTATTGGTGGAGTTATTTTAGCAATTACTTCTAACATGTTCCATGTTACAAATAAATCTCTTATAGTTGATCTTGTTCCACAAGAAAGAAGGGGTCGAATGCAAATAAAAATTTTTCTCTTTGGGATGATGGGTTCCATGATCGTTTGGATTCCAGCAATTTTTTTATTACCTGAAGGACAAGCAAGTTTTTCACAGGAAATGCATGTTCTAT